>NZ_PQWO01000014.1 GCF_003231495.1 Acaryochloris thomasi RCC1774 | reverse complement strand
CTACGCCAACGCGTCTCAAGATTGGTGCGCAAGACACTGTCATTCTCCAAAAAGCTAGAGAATCATATCGGTGCTATTTGGTACTTTATTCACCATTACAATCAATCCTTACCTATTTAGGACTACCGAATTTTTAAGTAATAGAAGAGAGCAGTTAATTGCTTCAAGCTCATAAGGCTGTGGAGGAGAATATACACTAGATTGCAATCTTTAAATAACCTCTTACAGCTTTGAGGGGACTGTTTATCTCCATGAGGGTTTGATCGCTATTCAAAGAATAGTGAATATTGCAAAATCTATCTCATAATGCTTCTTATGCGAGATTCCTACTCCTTGAAAAGAGCAGGAGTTTTACTTTGTTCCCTCTTTTATTCCCAGAAAAGACATCGATGATAAAAAGAGCCATCGTACAGCCGTTTTTCAGCTATAAGATGACTCTTTCAAAAGCGGACCAGCTTTTATCCCTCACACGGCTATATTAATCAACCTGCAACCCAACCTGCTTTCTTGCCTTAGAGATTAGACTACTCATCGCATGCCGAATCGTC
This sequence comes from Acaryochloris thomasi RCC1774, assembly GCF_003231495.1. Lineage (NCBI taxonomy): Bacteria > Bacillati > Cyanobacteriota > Cyanophyceae > Acaryochloridales > Acaryochloridaceae > Acaryochloris > Acaryochloris thomasi. Next base: position 164,001 of record NZ_PQWO01000014.1, on the reverse strand, counting down.
GTAGCCAAAACTTCTTTTTTTGACTTCTTCTGACTTGATAAAGAACTCCACCAGCAACTTAGTCGCTTTGCTGTCTGAGTCACGCTATTACCGATTAGACTTATACCTACAACACACCAACAAAGTGTAAGCCATACCAAAATAGTTGATTCCTTAAGTACGAAGAATAGTAGTTGCAAGCTCTTCGCGAAGGTCTTTCCTGTATCTTTAAGTAGGAATAGCTCTTTCAGTTTTTTGAATTGATCAGAAATAGCCATGCTATTCTCTGCTGATGCCACAGATTGATTTTCGGAAGTATTCATACTGTCTCCTATTGATGCTGTATTTTGGTTTTGGGGAATATTCATGTTGTCGCCTGTGTGTGCTGCAGCTTGATCATTAGAGGTTTTGGTGTGATCGATAGTAGTGTCAGGCATTTTTTTGTTGTATAAACGTCATTATTTTTTGTCTGCTTTGGAGTGAAGCGGAAAATGAGTCTGCTAGGAGAAATTACTGCCTCCTCTCATTGATAGAAATCCCTTTGTCTTCAAGGAGCATTTTTAATGCTTTTTGATTGTTCCCATCATCAATTAGCTCTAGAATTGTATTTGTTTTTACATCTCTAAACTTATTTCTATAGATAGATGACAAGCCTAAAAAGAGAACTCCAAAGCCCATAAATGTATCATCAAGACCTCCTACTACTGGAACAAAATCAGGGATCATATCGATAGGAGAAATCAGATAGACCATCCCCAACAAGGAGTTGAAACAGCCCATTACATAGCCCTCAATATTCCGAGGGTCAAAGGTTGCCCAAGCTAAGCAGTACGTGCAAACGAACAGGAAACCCCGAACAGCTAGATCAACGTAAGAGGCTAGATGGTGCAACGTTGACCCAACTGGGTTCCACATCTTCCACCAAATTGAATGGGCTGCTGTAGTCGGTGGAGGCTGGTGATAGAAAAGATCGTGCAGCCAGGCCGTATGGTCAACGATAAAGCCTGCAAAACCAGTAAATAGATAGATTGAAGAAAGCAGAAGAAAAATAGCAGTTAAAGCCTTCGCACCATCATATGATTTGAAATGGAATAGTGAATTTGGGAAGCTAGGTAGGGCTTCTAAGGTTAGCTCTTTAGAGCTAACCTGCTGCATCCGCTTTGGCTTCGGCTGAGTCGGAGCTGGTAGCGGATACTTAGGAGGTTTTGAGTCAGGCCAACAGGCAGGATCAATTGTGATTGTCTTAGACTGTATTGGACTTCCCATTAATATTCTCCTAATGCTTTCAACGGGTTGTTTATTCTGAATCTTTACTTATGGCAGTCAATATGTATTTCCGCAGCCTTTGGCTCTTTAGCGTGATGCGAATATCTCCAATCTTTCTGGGGTTAGATCGGTTAGAATTAACCTAACTGAGTGGGGGTTGGAGACAGCAGTGTTCGGCGAAAATGAGTAGCCGTATCATCGTCGGGGATATGATGAGACAGAACTTCAATGAACTTTTTGGGCTGTTGATATTGCCGGTTGATGAGTGCTTGCTCAATCACCAAGCTCGCAATCGGGCCAATGTGGAAAGCTAGCTCGGTGCGGCATCTTTCAATGAGTTGTGAATTGACAATTGATAATTTTGAAGACAGAGACAGATCGTTTAGAGAATGACTTGAAGCACGTCCTGCCTTGCTCTGGATAGGACTGACAGCGCGTTTCAGATGTGCTTGGAGCCACTGTCTCACTTGTGCAAGTGATTCGCTCTGTTGAAAATGAACAGGAATTTCACTTAAGGTCTGAGTCATACCCGCTAGATTCTTCCTCGATGTGGCTACTAGGCTATTGGGTAAAGTCTCATGCTCAATATCTAGTGCTTGGGCTAGTGCTTTGACTGAAGGGAACCGCCGATCGGGGTGTTTCTCTAAGCAACGCTCAACAATGCGCTCAAGTCCTGGCGGTAGATGCTCACAGCCTACTTGAGAACGCAGTGGCTGTGCTGGCTTGAGTAAGTGGGCTTTAATCCAAGACTCGCCTGCGACTCGTTGCTCTCGAGTCTTTAAACCGAAGGGATCAGCACCTGTCAGCATTTCATACAGAATGATTCCTAAGCAGTAGATATCTGCTCGTTCGTCAAGCTGGCCCTGGCTATCGAACTGTTCTGGAGCGGAATAGTGATGTGTGCCCAAGAAAGAGCTTGCTAGGGTCATATTCTCTAAATTTAAGGACTGCACCTTGGCAATACCAAAGTCGATGACCTTTACTCGCTCTCCTAGCTCAGTGGGGACTAAGAAAATATTGGCGGGCTTCAGATCGCGGTGGATGATTTTGATGCATTCATCGGTCTCCATCTGTGGGGTTTTGAATCGTACGCCTTCATGAGCCGATCTCAAGCCTGCACAGACCTGCTTCATGATCTGCTTCGTTCGTTCTACAGATAGTTTGGTCTCTTGCTTCAGAACCTGCTCTAAGGTTTGTCCTTCAAGGTGCTCCATCACATAGAAGGGCTGCCCTTCAGGGGTCATGCCGTAGTCGCTGACTTGGACAATATTTTCATTTGTAAGAGCAGCACAGATGGCACATTCTCGCTCAAATCTTCGTTTGAAATCGAGTTCGGTCGTTGTGGGGTCGCTCTTCAATGATGGATTAAGGAGTTTAACCGCAACGGTCTTGCCCAATCGAGTATCCGTTGCTTGATAGACGTGTCCCATCCCTCCTTTACCAAGCTGGGTTTCAAGGCGATATCGATGGTGGTCACCAATAGAGCGACCTAATAAAGGGTTAGATTGACAAATCGATGGATGAGTCACTTTTCGCACCGTCAATAGAGGGTTTCTAGCCGCTGAACGGCAGCATTCGGTAGCTGTGCTCATTGTGTAACTGATGAACGGTTCAGGCATTAGACAGAAGTCGGATCTCTTTTGCCATGAACTCCCTTTGCATGAAGTTAGGCGATCCGAATTGTGGTTGCCTCTGAAATGTCTAGAAAGATGTAACGCTTATGACTCTTACCCCTATCCAGAACTCCCACCAAGCTCAGCCATGGGGTGCAGATGACCGCTACATCGTTAAGCATGTCCTTGATTCAGGTGGCGTTGGGCAGGTTTTTCTAGCCACGGATACTCAATTGAATCGGTCTGTTGTCATCAAGGTGCTCAAAGAACCTCTGATAGAAAATGCCGAGACCTGCCAGCAGTTTGAAAGGGCCGTCAAGTCGTGTGCAGCGCTCGGAGGTGAATACATTGCGCAAGTGCTGGACTCAGGAACGAATGCAGGTGGCTGCCCGTTTTATGTGATGGAATATTTGCAGGGAGAAAGTCTCAAACAGTGTCTTGAGAGAGAGGGGAAGTTGTCACCCCAGCAGGCTGTTGGTATTACTAGTCAAATTTGTGCGGCATTAGAAATGTCTTACCAAAGCAAATTTGCGAGTTTGTTCGAGAGTGATGAACCGTTTGTAATTGTGCCCCACGAGCTGAAGCCTACTCAAATTTTTCTAACGCGAAGCGGGCCGGTCAAGTTACTGGACTGCGGACTTACGAAAGACATTCGCAGCTCTTGTTGCGAAACCCAAGGTGCAAGTTTTGAAACATTGTTGCCGGAAACTTTTCACTATGCAGCTCCTGAGCAGCTAGAAGGAGAAGAGAAGAATCATCTTGCAGATGTTTATGTGTTAGGCATCATTCTCTACGAGATGCTCAGCGGAACCGACCCCTTTGGTCTGGGTTTAGATTCGCGGCTGGTGAGAGAGGGGGCTTGGATTCATGCCCATGCGTTTCGGGCACCTCGTTTACTGCAGGTGTTGTTGATGAAGAGTCCGGTCACAGCTGCATTGTCGGAGATTGTCAATCGGTGTTTAGCAAAGAATCCGTGCGATCGCTACGCCTCTATCAACGCATTGCGACAAGCACTGGAGCAGGTGGAGATTGGCGCTCACCCAGCACCGGATGCTGCAAGTGATAATCACGGGGACAATTATGATCAGACCTTCATTCAAGGGAGTTTGGATACCCGAATCAAAGGTGCATCAACTCAGGTGACATCAACGATAGTTGACCATCCCGATCGCTCAAACACAATGCAGGCTCTGGAGCTTGACGAAACTATGATCCAAGCTTCAGAGCGCCCCGCACCTGCTGGTCAAGCGTTGACCCAAGTCGTGTTGCCGAGTGCTTGGTCAGAGCGTAGCGCAACCTTAAGCGATAGCGATAATGCTGCCCAAGACTTAGGAGTGGATGAAACGATTGTTCAATATTCAGACTCAGTCGCTTTTCCCCCAATCGATCAAACAGTGACCCAAATATACTCAGAAAGCAGCGTACTGGAGAATCATAAAAAGGTCAGTGACAGCCTTGAGATCGAAGATGCTCAAGACTTAGGAGTGGATGAGACGATTGTTCAATATTTAGATGTAGCCATCCATAATCCAGCCGATCAAAATGATGATTCGGCACAAGTTCTGAGAGTGGATGAGACAATTGTTCAAACCTCAAGCCCGATCGCTCATTTCCCTATCGATCAGACAGTAGCCCAGACGATTTTAGAGAGCAATATGCCTAATAGTCAAAAGGGGAGAAGGATTGAGGGTAAGATTTCTCCTGGCTTGGGGGCTGACGAGACGATTGTTCAGTATTTAGACTCAGCCATCCACAACCCAGCGGATCAAACGGTTGCCCAAACTATCGATCCAATGGATGAGCAACCACTGGACCAAACCCTGTGCCAGCAGAATACGCCGCACATTCAGCAGGCAGATTTGGCAATTGTACGCAATAAAAATAAAGTTCCGGGCCGAGCCCTTGTGCGAAATGTTTGGCGGAGTCGGAGATCTGTCAGCATGCTTTTCGTCAGTCTACCCAGACGATGCTTTCAGTCTCTTCGCAGGATGATTGATTTCAGGAAGTGGCGTTCCCGTCCGCAACTGTCTGCCGTAGGAACAGAGAGGACACAACCGTCAGGTTACGTCAGCCACTCTAGAGGCGATGATGTTCAATCCAGTACAGAGCAGTATCAAAAATCTCAACAGGAACTTGATCGGTGTCGTCTATCCCTTGCCAAAGAATTGGCCAGAAATGGCAAGTTTCGAGATGCGATCGCAACCCTCAAGCAAATCCAAGAACCGAGCCCGTCTTATCCCAAGGCACAAAAGCTGATCCGCAGTTGGGAAAAGTATTGAGTGCCCTAAGCGTCACAATGCGACCTTAGGCTATTCTCGTTCTTTTTAAGCCGCTCTAGCATACCCTTATGCACTGCAGAACCCCGTCATTCTGCTACCAGGAGGCTGTATGAAAGAGTCTATCAAGCACGAACGTCTAGCGCAGTTGGCTGAACGCTGTCTGAATGAAGCGGTGCTGGCTGAGCAATTGTGCGATCGTATCTACGAGCAACTCTACTCAGATCTGAGAATCCAGCGAGAGAGAATCGGCAACCCCAGCACAGGAAGACAATGAGATGGCTGAATACAAAGATCACGTTGAGAACTTTGTCACCACCAATCGATTCCATATAGAAGTCGATGGAGACGAACTGGGTTCATTCTCTGAATGTTCAGGCATCAGTGTTGAGATTGAGAAAGATGTTCATCACGAGGGGGGCGTCAACGATCAGCAACGGATTAGCTTAGGACACACTAGATTTTCAGATATCACACTCAAACGAGGGGTCACAGACAATGCTGCTTTTTCAGAATGGCTGAGCCAAGTCTTCGAAGACAAAATTAAGCGACGCAACGTAACGATCACCACCTACAACCAGGCTGGAGACATTATGAAAAGCTGGAGTCTCATTGGTGCCATTCCGGTGGGCTGGACGCTACCCAGCTTAGAAGCAGACGGTAATACGGTGGCTGTAGAAGAGCTGACCCTCGCCTTCGAAGGTTTAAAAATTGGCAAGAAAGAAGCCGCGAAATCTGGAACTAACGAAAGAGATGGCAAAGGATATTTCGCAACTAGCGCCTGGGAATGAACATAAATCAGGAGTTTAACGATGCAGTGGACAAGTATTGAAGACCTACTGGCAGATGAGGACATTCAGAAACATGACCTTACAGTCCATTTTGTTGAACCAGAAGAGAAGCCGCTTGCCGAAAACGTAGAGCCTGAAGCTTCTAGCTTCGAAGACGCTTTGGACAACGTGGACCAAGTCAATCTTGCAGATTTAAAGCTTTTAGCTGGAATGATTTGTCATCGCATCTCTCCCCTCCTAGAAATTGAGCAAGAGCGCAATGGCTTCCCTAAAAGCACGAGCCTCCTGTGGCAAGCGGTAAACCCAGGCCTCTCTAGGCAAATCAATGAAGACATTTTTGCACAGCTAACGCAAGAAATGGCTTACCAACTTTATCGACGGCTAGAAATCGAGCAAGAACGCCACGGATTTACCCAAGGGTGTTTGACTTAGTAAATCATTCCGCACTCAGAACTTTAAGGTAGAAAAAATGGGACTGACAAAAGCAAAGCTGGAGGTCTATAGCGCTCTCAGTGGTAACCCCAAAGAAATTGAGTTCATGTTTAATCCATCAGAACTTGAGTTCACCCGCCAAGTTGCTTGGCACAGCGATCGGGGGAATCGCAGCAGCACTCTATTACCAAAGGTGAATTTCTCAGGAGTTGATCCCTACACCTGCACATTACAGAACTTGCTTTTTGACACCTATGAAACAAAAAAAAGTGTCCTCGCAGAGCATATCAACAATATCAAAGAGGGAGTGACCGCTAAATCTAGCGCCATTAGTCGCCCCCCTGTCTATACATTAATGTGGTCTGAAAAGTATTTTCACTGCGTGATGACAAGCTTGAATTATCGGCTTACTCTCTTTTTAGAAGACGGCACCCCGGTCAAAGCCATCGTCAACATTGGCCTCCAAGAAGTCGATCCAAGCAATGTAGCAGGGAGCAAAGCACCTACAGCAGGAAAGGCAGATAAGAGGCTGGGGTAAAGCCGATAAGTCGCTGGGGCTAATCAATTGTCAATCCAGTCGCTGGTTTCGACTCCGCTCAACCAGCTGAATTTCTTGTTGGGCTAGAAGTCGAGGTTTGAGCGGAGTCGAAATCCTTTTATAAGACAATTACGCTTATCTACTTAATAGCAGGCAAAACAATAATCACCCGTCAATGTAGCGAAGAGTAACCTCCCATGCCTAAGAGTAAAACCCTCTATTTATCAGAGCCAATCCTCAAGATAGGAGGCGCTACCGCTTCGGCAACACTGATGAAAGACATATTAGAAATCACTGTAGATGAGAGCCTGCATCTGCCGAGCATGTTTGTTCTCAAGGTTCATAACGTCTACGTTCCTGCCAGCGAGGACAGCGAAGAATGGCGGAATGAGAAATATTTCAAGCTCGGCGATTCAATCACGATCGGGTTTAAGGGCAGTACAACAGAAGACCCTGAGTTTAAAGAGAGCGAACAAGAGCTGCAGTTAATTGAGGGTGAAATTACTGGCATCGAAGTCAAGTTTTCTGAGACCTCTGAAGCTCACCTTGTCATCCGAGGCTATGACATCTCCCATCGACTGCATCGGGGACGCCATAACCGCTCTTTCTTAAACCAGACCGAAAGCGACATTGTCAAAACAGTTGCCAAAGAAGCGGGCATCAAAATGGGGCAAGTTGATTCAAGCGGCACTCCCCGTGACTATACATTCCAAGAGAATCAAACCAATATGGAGTTTCTGCGCGAGCGAGCGGCCCGCATTGGCTTTGAACTCTTTGTGCAGGATAACAAGCTCTACTTCCGTGAACCGAAGAGTGATGGCTCTTTAAGCCTAGAGTGGCTTACCGACATCAGTAGCTTCGATGTACGGACGACTACTGCTGAGCAGGTTAGCTCCGTTGAAGTCCACGGCTGGGATTACAGCCAGAAGAAACTGATCTCAGAGAAGGTCTCTGAAGAACAGCTTGTTACTAGCACTGGCAATAAGAAAGGTAGCAGCAGTCAGGTCTTTAAGTCCATGCCCTCTCCGCAGATGATTGTAGTGGATCAAACCGTTGAGAGTTCAAAAGAAGCGAAGCAAATGGCTCAGGCTCTCTGTAATGAACTAGGGGGTGAGTTCGTAACGGCCAAAGCGAAGGCTGAAGGCAACCCCGAAATCCGTCCTGGCAAAGTCGTCAAACTTGAAAAGCTGGGGACTCGCTATAGCGGTCAATACTATGTGACCGAAGCCTGTCATCTCTATCGACAAGGGGTACTGAAGACTCATTTTGACGTTCGTGGGTTAAGACAAGGTAGCTTACTCTCTACCCTGCCGCCTAAGACGCATCTGCAGCCCGGTCAAACGAACCTAGTCGGCATAGTGACCAATAATGATGATCCTGAGGGCTGGGGGCGCGTCAAGGTAAAGTTTCCTACTTTGACTGAGAAGGACGAAAGCCACTGGGCCAGAGTGGTAGGTCTAGGAGCTGCTAAGGAGCGGGGCTTTTACTGTCTTCCTGAAATTGATGATGAAGTCCTAGTTGCCTTTGAGCATGGAGACATTCATCGCCCCTATATCATTGGCGGCGTCTGGAACGGCAAAGACAAAACCGTTGAAACCGTTCGTGACACTATCCAAAATGGGAAGGTCAACCTACGTACGATCAAGACTCGTACAGGCCACACTATTCAATTTGTTGAAGAGGGTAAATTTGGCTTTGATAAAGGCATTCTTATTGAGACATCTGGAGGCCACAAGGTTCATTTGAATGATAGCGATCGCAAGATTGAGATCAGGACAAATGGAAAGCACCAGATAGAAATGGATGATAATCTCGCTTCAAAAGGGATTGATATCAAGACCGCTGGCAGGAATCAAGTCATCCTCAATGACACGGCCTCAACAATCACGGTGAAAACTAGAACACAACAAGCTTTAACCTTTAGTGACCCTACAATGAGTATCTCGCTTCGAACTACGGGGCTGATTAATATGATGGCAGGTGGCGCTATTAGTCTCAAAGCGGGTGGCGCGGTTGATGTAAAGGCAGGTGGTGCGGTTAATGTTGATGCAGCCGGTGCGGTCAGTGTCAAGGCATTAGGCACCATAACTGCTACTTCAGTCGGGCCACTTAATTTATTCTCATCATCAATGATTAATATTGGGGCCCCCTCGGTTGCGATGGTAGGTGTTGTTACGGCTAACGGTATTCCGCAACTCATGTAAGGAAATCTCCGGCAAGAGTTAGAAATACATTCTATCCCGACAGCTTCGGTAGATTAGACCTCAATAGATTAGACCGAGGTCGGATTTTTCTGGCTTTGAATTGTCATTCAATGAAAGACAATCCAAGTATTGAGTCTCATCATGATTGCCAGCTCAACTATTGATGCGAGTCTAACTACGCAAAGCCTCACCTTTCGCCCTGGGGAAACACCTGTTTCTTTTGGCGTTTCAGTCATGAATCGTAGCGATCAGTTTGCCTCGTTTCAGCTAGAGATTCTCGCCGCCGGAGCCAATGATCAGACGGGTTGGTATCATCTCTCCCCTGAAGTCTCTACCGCAAAATCGACCGGCGATCGCACTGACTTCCAGGTCAAGATTCTTGACTCGCCTATTCCTGACTTTGTTGGGACCGTCAATCTTATGGTTCGGGTCTCTTCGCCACAGCTCCCCGAAGAACGACGGCTGGTGCTGCGACTCACCTTAGAACCCAGAATTGAATCCAACCATCTGCGTCTTGGATTGCCCATCCAGCACCTGCAGGTTTATCCCCGCAACACGATTGATATTCCAGTCACGATCAAAAATGTAGGATCGCAGCCAACAGAAGTACTTCTGCAGTGCAAAGAACTACAGGCAAGCTGGCTAGTGGGCGGCGCAGAACGACGATTAGAAATTGCGGCCCAGAGCGAGACCACCACAACCTTTCAATGTCAGCCTGCAGGGGCTGATCAGGTTCCGAGCCAGAATTATCCTTTCATAATTACCGCGCAGAATCGAGAAGGGCATACCCTCGAAACGCAAGGAGTGCTGGAGGTTCTGCCTGTTGGCTTCATGCAGTTTGAAGCCCAGCCTCAGCGACAGCGAATTCCGGCGAAAAGGCCCTGGCTGCCAAATTTCAGATCGCCTCAGGCAACGTTCCAGCTGATGTTTCAAAACACCAGTAATCTTTTGCAAACCGTTGACTTAGAAGTGCGAGGCCAAGATGCTCAGCGCTGCCAGACTCAGGTTGATCCAGAACAAGCTGTCCTGCCGCTCGGAGAAATAACGAACGTTGACTTAACCCTCTCCCCCCGTCGCCCCTGGATTGGATGGTCGCAAAAACTGAAGTTTGAGGTAAAGCCCTGGCTGTCAGATCCAAGGTTAGGGAGCTGTGATCCAGCAACTCAAACTCTACTCCTAAAAGTTTTTCCCATCATTCCTCTATGGCTACTATTGGCTTTTTTCGCCATGCTGGCAGCGATTATCTTTAGACCCACACCCGTCACTCATCTGGCAGGCGTGAATGCGGTTCAACTGAGCGGTACCAGTGGCAGACTGCCGCTAGTGCTCAGCGCTGCGGATGATTGCTCTATTCGAAGCTGGGGAATATCGAGCTGGGGAACGCTCGAGCCCGAAGGTGCCTCAAACAAAGGGGCGTCTACTCAAACTTGTACTGAGAAGCAACCGCGCTCTGGAAAAGGTCTATTCGCCCTAACGAAACAAGCCATTCGAGCTTTAGCGCTGGTGCCCGTAAACAATAATCAGGTGTTTGCCGGCTTAGAGAACGGCAGTATTCAGGCATGGGATATCAATGAGGGCAAGCCGTTATATACGTTGAGGGATCCGACGGATGAGACTAGCGATCGCATCTTAGATTTGACCTTTACCCGCAACGCCCTCACCCTCTATAGCGGCTACGGAAGCGGCAAGATTCGCCGTTGGCAGCGCACTAGAGACGTTCGCTTCAGCAATCAGCCAAAAGTCTTCTCACTCCCCGATCGCTTTGCTTATCAAGTCTGGTCTTTAGCTCTCAGCCCCGACGAGAAAACCCTTGCCAGTGCCGGACAGTTTAAGCGTCTCGTGCTGTGGGATGTTGCCAAATCCCAGCCCCGACAGCTCTTGGCAGAACCGGCTCAAAACCGAGGAGAAAATGACTTTTTTTGGGACGCCACCTTTGCTCCTCAAGCTCCTATTCTCGCAGCCTCAGACTCTGATGGTTACATTACGCTCTGGGACATGAGCCGCTGTACAAATCTGCCGAAATCAAAAGAGACAGCAGCGGGCCTGCTGCCCCAGCAAAGCTGTACTCAACAATCGCGATGGCAGGCCGCAGAGACATCGGTGCGTCAAATTCAATTTACCCCGGACCAGCGATGGCTAGTGAGCGCAGGCGACGACGGACAGATCACCGCTTGGCCCATAACCTCAACAATGACTCTTGATTCGACCCGAAAACCGAAGCGGATTGCGATCCTCCCTAACCGGGTTACTTCGTTAGACCTAATCGCCAATGAACAGGGGATGTGGGTCGCCAGCGGGTCTGAAGACACTCAGGTTCGGTTCCACCGCTTTAACCCTCAATAGATCTTTACGGAAGATGCCATGAATGTGATGACGATGCCTCTCAAAGTGATGCTCAATCCTCCCTCCAGCTTAGAGGGATTCCCAGGGGAAACGGTGACGCTGCACGTCAGCCTCATCAATCAAGGAGCTGAGGGAGCAGTGATAGATGTTTACCTTGACCACATGGCTCAAGCCTGGTGTCCGTCGCCAAAGCAGCGAGTCGCCCTCGATCCTCAACAAGGATGCGAAGTCAGCCTCCCCTTTGAGTTGCCCATTGATGCGTTACCAGGCAGCTATCCATACACAGTGGTTGTGGATGCCCCTGATCACTATCCAGAAGAGACACCACTCCACTATCCGTGCCAGCTCGAAGTGCGGGTCAAAGAGCAGTCCGTTGAACGATTAGATCAACCCACCTTTGCGATCACTCCAGCCACTAGTCCAGAGCAGCCCCTCCTTATTCAGCCCGGTCAACACCAGACGTTATCAGTTCAGGTGAACAATCGATCTAGGCGAGTCGATCGTTTTCGCCTCAACTGTTTAGACCTCGATCCAGAGTGGATTACAATTCAATATCCCTGCACCGATCTCAGCGAACTAGGGGTACTGTCCGATAGCGATAGTTTAGAGCTGAACCCTGGCACCCAGGGCACCCTCAGCGTTGAGTTCCATTACCCCTTGGATATGCCTGCAGGCCACTACTCACCGACGCTACAGATTCTGTCTGATAATGCCCCGGAACAGGTGTTTTTAGATCTCGTGTATTTGGAGGTTAAACCCGCCCTTCATCTTAGTGTGACCCTCGAAACTCTGCTCGGCAAGGTTAGCCATAAACCCGGTCAGTATCGGCTCAAGCTGATGAATCAGAGCAATCTGATCCGGGAAGTAGTGGTGAGTGCCAGCAGTCGAGATGAAACAGAGATGTGCAACTACACTTGCGAGCCGTCTTCTGTTCGTTTGCTCATGGGTGAAACAGCGGCGATTGATCTGGAAGTGCAACCCAAACGGAAATGGCAACGTCCGCTTTTGGGTCGTGGGCTAGAGGTGCCGTTTCAAATTGATCTCACAGACCTTGACGGATTACCCCTTCCTGAGCAGGTCACGAAGGGACTTCTGATTTGGAAAGCCCGCCCCTGGTGGCAGTTGCTGTTGTGGATATTGGTGGGGGTCGGTACCTTATCGGGCCTTGGATTCTTTATTTGGCTGGCCTTCTTTAGACCTGCGTTGCCGCCTGTCTTGACTGAATTTAAGCCAGACAGTAATCGTTATGTGGAAGGTGGGCGGGTGCGCCTCAACTGGAGTGTCTCGAATGTAGACCAGCTTGAGCAGCTTACGGTTACTTCTATAAAGGATCAGATTGTCGGCAAGCCCCAGGTGTATGATTTCTCGGAAGGAGTGCCAACGGAGTTGAGTCGCTTTTGTCAGAGTCGCGATGACTCTCGGTCGGCCTTTGGCCATCGCAACCTAACCTGCACAAACATCGATACCGGCGCCCGACTCGCCGGGGAGTACACCTTTAATCTCCAGATTGAAGCGAAATCAGAAAAGCATAGTAGTCAGAAAGAACTGAACGTTGTGGTGCAGCCAAGGCCGCTCCCTCTAGTAGCGGGCGTTTCATCTAGCCAGTCCAAAGTTGAGAAAGGTCAGCTCCTACCCCTCAATTGGAAACTGAAAAATGCCAGTCAGCTTTCAGAGCTTCAAGTGTTTAGTCAGCTCAAGGAAGGAAAGCCCACGTTGATTAAAACCTATGACTTTAAGCAGCAGATACCACCTGAGCTAACCCAAAAGTGCAAACCGCCAGTAAATGAGGAGCTGATGTGCTCAAATGTAAGAGTTGGGCTACCGGCAACCCCTGGTGACTATACGATTAGTCTGCAAACGGTTTCTAAGAGTAATCAAAAACAGGCACCACCCTCCGAACCAATCCCGGTTGAAGTGAAGGGCAAGCCACCTAAAATCTCTGCTTTTACGCTCAATGGTCAAAGTGCAGAGACAACCCCTTCAGTCTTCTTGAAAGTCGGACAAGTCGTAAAACTTGATTGGCAGGCAGAAGGTGATGATCTCACTGTCAATCTCGAACCATTTGGAAATGTTTCAGCTAAAGACTCGAAGATCTTAAAAGCCACGAAGGAACTTTCTCAAATTGTTCTCTCGGTATCAAATAAACAAGGTCAGGTGGTCAAACTAGCCTTCTTAGTCCAAGTCGATTCACCGATGGAGAGAAAATCACAATTTTCTCCAAATGCACCACAGCCTGCAGAAAAAAGACTTGAGCCATTATGGTAAATGAAATGGCCGTGCTGCAAGAAAAGCCGAACTAGGTGCGATCTGCAGTGGCTATGTTCTAGAGAGTTGCTTTGTTTCCCTGTACTTTAGTCATGAACCCTGCTGAACCGTTCAAGTGGTGTCATTTTCAATTGAAGATCATCCTCTTTGTGGTTCGATAGTATTGCCGCTATCCTGTGAGCTACCAAAATTTAGAGAAGATGCTGCTTAGGAAGCAAGACACTTAGGAACTAGTTCGGTCTTTGAAAGATTCGTGCAACAAAGCTGTAGCTGTATAAAAAATCGAGGGAATCCTAGCATTCTCGTGTCTTCTCGAATTGTTGCAAAACGCCCCTAAATGAGGGATGAAGCGAAGGGAGATAGATGTTGCTCCAATTCGTGATCTCAATGAGGTTTGATATCATAAAGACTGGCTTCAAAACTTATTGATTAGTATGTCGATGAATGAGCGTAGATATCCAGTTTAAGACGATCCTCAAATCCGTTATAACGAGTATTATTTCATATTCAAGTTACTCTTTCTGTATTGATTTATTGGCTCGATTTTGTGCATTAAAAGTTTATCTGTTACCCATTCCCTGATATCAAAAAGCCGCGCATATATTGATTGACAAGATCTGGCTGCTCTTGCTGAATCCAGTGACTGCAGTGGCTGAGATAGTGGAGCTGTAGATCTCGCACATAAGCCTCTGTACCGTAGGTTAGCTCTTTACCCAAAGCAAAATCATCTTCGCCCCAAAGCAAAAGCGTCGGAACCTCAAGGACATCCCAGTCTTGCGAGGTGAAGGTGCGGGTGTTGCTGCGGTAGTAGTTGATCATGGCCGTTAGCGCTCCCCGTCTGGCGGCGGCATCTTTAAAGACTGCTAAATCTTCGGGCGTAAAGGCATTTTTGTTGGTTGCTCGATCTGCAAAAGCAGATGCGATCGCATCATAATCATTCGCTCGCAACATCAGCTCCGGTAGCATCGGCACCTGAAAAAAGCTGATATACCAGCTTCGCAACATTTGTCTAGGGTTATTGCGAAGCGCCTCTGCGAACTTCGCCGGATGAGGCAAATTCATCACGATCAGCTTCTGCAGCATTTCAGGATGGGCATAGGCAAAACACCAGGCAATAAAACCACCCCAGTCGTGACCCACCAAAATACAGTCGTCGTAGCCCAAACCCTCAATCACATCCCGTACATCTTTGATAAGTTCAGGCATTCGGTAAGCATTTACATCTGCCGGCTTTTCACTCTCGTTGTAGCCCCGCAGATCTAGGGCCACCACCTTATACTCTTGAGCAAACGCCGGGATTTGGTGCCGCCAAGAATACCAACACTCTGGGAAACCGTGAAGCATCAGCATCAACGGTCCCTTCCCCTGCGTCACGTAGTGCAGTTTTACGCCATTGCTGACAATGAAACGATGCTCAAGATTCTGATGTAGTTCAGTGTCAGACATAGCCAGAACCGGCGCGAACGATAGAATTTTTAGAGTACCTGCTATCAAACAGGCTTGCGCGCAATCCAGTACTTGCTCATGAAATGGACCTCAGTCTGGATATCAGTGAAGCCAGCCTGCCGTAAGCGCCCCTCTAAGTCATCGGTTGAGTAGTGGCGATAGTACGGCTCATGAAACACCGCCGGAAAATTCTTCATAAAGGTCTCCATCTCAGGTGAATCGCTTACCTGCACCGAATCACAAATGACAAGAGTGCCGTTCGGTTGAGCAATACGGAAGCATTCATTAATGATTGTTCTTCGAACGGTTGCAGGCAGCTCATGAAACAGAAAGACACTGGAAACCATGTGGAAGTAATTATCTTGATAAGGCAAAGCCTCTGCATTCGCCTGCAAAAGCTGAGGGAGTTCTCCCCGATCCTGGGACAGCAGTTGATTCGCTTTCCGCAGATACGCCGGAGAGAGGTCAGTACCGTACAGAGACGCTTGCGGAAAAGCTGCTCTCAGCATCTTCAACGTGCGGCCTGTGCCGCAGGCAACATCGATAATGCGTTGGTGCTGAGGCAGGACATCATTAAATCGTGTCAGTCCCTGCCTAATAGGGGCCAAAATTCGACGACGCATCGCATCAGCCGTTCCCCCAAACAATAGCTCCACCTGTAGGTCATAGAGATTAGCCGAGTCATCACTGAGGTATCCATCTGACTGATGATGAAAGTTTTGCAGATAGTACTTTGGATACCCAGCTGTATCAACAGCCTCTGAGAATTCCTGATATCTACGCTGGTTGTAGCGCCGCCAGGTCTGAGGGGCATCCAACCACACCGCCGGATAGAAACGAAAAAACTCGTCCCAAGGATTGTCAAACAGTAGAGCAGTGGGATAAATGCCCTGCTGAGCATCATCCCAGTCAGATTCTAATAGCTGGTCGAAGCGCTTTTGCAGCATCGCCAGCATCTGATCGTCGATTTTGCTAACCTTTTGCTGCCGAGGTGGATCAACAGCCTGTCGTACACGGCTATTCCATTCTCTATGGGCAATGCCAAATACATTTTTGCTCTGCGAAAAGGTCTGATATGCCAGCTTGGTGAGTGGTGTTGCAAAGGGCAAGTCAAAAGGTAGGAATGGAAGAGTCTGCATGGCCTACATAACGGGTTGCGTTCGTGAGTAACCGTAACACAGCTCTACGGTTGGGGTGTTTGCAAGAGAGTACGCTAGGCTAATACAAAAGAAGCATATTCACCGTATTGAATCGCTATGTTTGAGGCCCTCTCCGAAAGTCTAGAATCTGCCTGGAAGTCTCTGCGAGGTCAAGCCAAGATCTCAGAGTCAAATATTCAAGAAGCCCTGCGAGACGTGAGGCGATCGCTTCTCGAAGCTGACGCCAACCTACAGGTAGTCAAAGATTTTATCGAAGAGGTCCGTGAGACAGCCCTGGGCGCAGAAGTGATCAAGGGGGTCAGCCCTGATCAGCAGTTCATCAAAATCGTGAACGATGAGCTGATCAAAGTCATGGGAGAGACCAACGCTCCTCTAGCAGAAGCCAATAAAGCCCCCACCGTCATCTTAATGGCGGGTTTGCAAGGAACCGGTAAAACAACGGCGACCGCTAAGCTAGCCCTCCATCTGCGCAAGCAAGAGCGCTCGGCCCTGCTGGTGGCGACTGATGTTTATCGACCCGCCGCCATTGATCAGCTCGTCACGCTGGGCAAGCAGATCAACGTCCCTGTTTTTGAAATTGGTGCAGATGCCAACCCGGTAGAGATTGCTCGCCAGGGTCTAGCCGCCGCCCGCGAACAGAATGTTGATACCGTGATCATCGACACCGCTGGCCGACTCCAGATTGACCCCGAGATGATGGGTGAGCTAGCCACCATTAAAAAGACGGTGAAACCTGACGAAGTTTTGCTGGTTGTGGACGCGATGACTGGCCAAGAAGCCGCTAACCTAACCCGCACCTTCCACGAAGAGATCGGGATTACCGGCGCGATTCTCACCAAGATGGATGGCGATACGCGAGGGGGAGCAGCGCTATCCATCCGACAGATCTCGGGACAGCCGATCAAGTTTATTGGCGTCGGCGAGAAAGTAGAGGCTCTGCAGCCCTTCTACCCTGAGCGGATGGCCTCGCGCATCTTGGGGATGGGGGATGTCCTCTCCCTTGTCGAAAAAGCTCAGGAAGAATTCGACATTGCCGATGCCGAAAAAATGACCCAAAAGATCATGGAGGCGCAGTTTGACTTCTCTGATTTTCTGAAGCAAATGCGGCTCCTGAAAAATATGGGATCTCTCGGCGGCGTCATGAAAATGATTCCGGGCATGAACAAGCTCTCGTCTTCTCAGCTCGAAGAAGGCGAAGGGAAGCTTAAGCAGACCGAAGCCATGATTGGCTCCATGACGCAGGCAGAGCGCAAGGATCCAGATTTGCTATCTAGCTCCCCCAGCAGGCGACGCCGAATTGCTAAGGGTTCAGGCTACTCACTCAATGACGTCAGTAAGCTGGTCACCGACTTCCAGAGAATGCGGACGATGATGCAGCAGATGGGCCAGGGTCAAATGCCGGGCATGGGGGGCATGGGGGGCGGCATGAACCCGTTTGGCGGCGGCATGATGGGCGGCGGCGGTCAGGCTCCGGGGCCAGGATGGCGGGGCCAAGGTGGCGGTGGCAAAAAGAAAAAGAAGAACAAAAAGCGGAAGGGATTTGGGACGCTATAGTGCTGAATACAGGCTGCACATGACATTCACTTCTTTCTGGGCTTAACATTAAGTGGCAATAGCGCCGACTGAAGTGATATGATTGCTTACTGTACTGTTGTCGGCCTCTCGCGCCTTTGGTGCGGTTGACCTATAGCCATCCAAAACAATCCTTTACCCCAAGCATGATCAAACTCAGACTAAAGCGATACGGTAAGAAGCGCGCTGCAAGCTATCGCATTGTGGCGATTGACAGTCGTAGTCGCCGTGATGGCCGTCCCCTTGAAGAGTTGGGCTATTACAACCCCATTGCCAACGAAACGCGACTGCGCGTGGATGGGATTATCAAGCGTCTCCAGCAGGGTGCCCAGCCCACTGACACCGTACGTCGGATTTTAGAAAAAGCTAACGTTTTTGAGCAAATGAAAGCCCAATAGTGTCGGGAGTGCATGTGACGAGTCCGCAATCAGACTATGCCGAACTTGTTCGCTTTTTAGTGACGCCGTTCCTAGAAGAGCCAGACAAGCTGAGCATTCACTGTGAGACCTATGCCAACGGCAAAATCTGGGTGCGTCTTGCCTTTGCTGATTCTGATAAGGGTCATGTCTTTGGGCGCAATGGACGGACCATCCAGGCGATGCGCTCCGTGGTAGAAACAGCGGGCAAGCTAGCGGATCAATCTGTCCATCTTGAGGTGTTCGGCAGTCAGACCTCACAGGATTCTCGCGGCGGTGGTCGGCGCAGCAGTAGCCGACGAAGTGGTGATGGTCCCAAAAAGCCAGTGCCGAAACCGGTGAAGCGAAGCGAGCAAGTCTCAGAGGACTAACGGAATAGCAGTTGCGGCGGTGAGTCGGAAGCTCTCTCAACGGTAGCTTTATCTATTTTTTTATGCCGTTATGGCTGAAACTCTTACGATTTCGTTCCCGACGTCAGATAGTGCGATCGCATTTGCAGGCGAACAGGAACACAATATCAAAGTGCTGGCCCGGCAGACAGGCGCGCAGCTCGTTCTTCGCGGGCAAGATTTGCTGATCAGCGGCACTGAAACTCAGGTCCAGATTTGCCAGCAGCTGATCACCATGCTCAGCGATCTTTGGCAGGCAGAGCGAGAAGTAACTGAGGTTGATATCCTCACGGCCCGCCACGCTCTCAATACAAACCAGAAAGATAACTGGAAAGATTTGCAGAAAGATGTGCTGGCTCGGACCCGGCGTGGTGAAGACATTCGAGCAAAAACTTTTCGTCAGCGTCAGTATGTTAAAGCCATCCGCACCCATTCTTTGACCTTTGGTATTGGGCCAGCCGGAACGGGTAAAACTTTTTTAGCTGCAATTCTGGCAGTGCAGGCGCTTTTATCCAATGAATATGAGCGCTTAATTCTGACCCGACCGGCCATTGAAGCGGGTGAGCGCTTAGGCTTCCTACCTGGAGATTTGCAAGAAAAGGTCAATCCCTATCTTCGACCGCTCTACGATGCCCTTCATGCTTTGGTGGAGCCAGAGCGCGTGACGAGTCTCATGGAGCGGGGCATTATTGAGGTCGCTCCTTTGGCCTATATGCGAGGTCGGACCCTCAGCCATGCCTTTGTGATTTTAGATGAGGCTCAAAATACCACTCCAGGCCAAATGAAAATGATGCTGACGCGCCTCGGGAACAAGTCACGGCTGGTGGTCACCGGAGATGTCACGCAAACTGACTTACCCAGTCACCAAGCTTCAGGACTGGCTGTGGCTCAAAGAATCCTCTCTAACATTGACGGTATTGCCTTCTGCAACCTGACTAAAGCCGACGTGGTTCGCCATCCTCTTGTAGAAAAGATTATTGATGCCTACGAGCGGCACGAGACCACTTCTTAGGTTGGGTGATGTTGTCTCTATGATGAGTTGTGTCTGAAGTGACCTTGTCTCGAAAGAGTGGACACTCCGTTCCAGGAAATAAGACGATGAATGCGATTCGTAAGGGTCAGATCGTCGGTATTGAGAAAGGAGACCTTCGTTCTCAGAATCACTTCATTTCGGAGAACTTTGGGATTTCTGTCTAAAAAATCAGGGTTAAGCTCTCATTCTTGCGCCCTGGAAAGTTAACGCAACAGAACCCCATCACAGGTGCCGCCAGTTGCAACAGAGCCTAAATGCACCGCTCCTGCGTAACCTGATGTCGGTAGGCAAACATATCGTTGAGTCGGGACTTCACCCATTCGCCCAGCAGCATCTCGGCTAGCGACTCCCCTGGAATTTCAAAGTCAATGGCGTCTGTCAGGCGCGTCTGTGATCCTTGGGCCTCAAACTGATGGCGATGTTTCCAGCTACTCATGGGACCGACTTCTTGCTCATCGGTAAACTGCTGATTAATATCACAGCTCGTATGAATAGAGATCCACTGCACAGGAATAGGCCCAATCCAAAGTCGGAACTCTGAGAGCGCTCCCACCTCTAGCCCGCCTTGACGACGGACAATCTGAACGGGCTGCCAGGGTGGCGTTAACAAATTAAGAATATCGGGGCGCTCATGAAATTGCCAGACGGTCTCTACGGGGGCGTCAACTAGGCAAGATTTCTCGAAATGGAGCATGGGCAATTGCTAATGGCGTTAACCCACTCATCTTGACATATCGCGAGAGAGGTATTGGTTCAGACATTTAGCGACTGAAACTCGCTTTGGATAAAGGTCTGGTGTCTCAGCCAGCCGCTCGATTGCTATCTGCTGCAGAGCGTTAAGTTAGTATCGCTTTCTGTTCGCGCAAAACCTTCTCGATCAGCAAGTGCTGAATCGCCTCAGCACAGATGACCTGAATATGGAGCTGGGAGTATCCGCGCTGTTGCAAAGGCTGCAAGCCGTCTAGCAGCTGTGGTGCAACCTGATCGACCTTTTCTCCTTTACTGAGCAGTGCTATCTGCTTGCGCACAATGCGCTTGGCGAACTGCACGTCTTCAGGAAAGCGAGGATTGATGCGGTACAGCGTCTTCTTAAAAGTTTTGAGCATGGCGGTTGTCAAGGCAGCGTCATGGCTAAGGATAGTTGTTTTTACCCGAGTTAGCGCCATCCTAGCAGTGGTCTAGCGTGAGAACCTGCGTAAAATCACCGAGAAAATTAATTCAGCGGCCCCATTCAAAAATGGTTGCTCCCCAACTCAGACCCGCACCGAAACCCGCTGCGGCAATCTTGTCTCCGACTTTGATCCGACCTTCTCGAATTTCAGCGTCTAGGGCTAATGGAATAGAAGCTGCGGAAGTATTGCCATGTTCAGCCATGTTGCTGACCACCTTCTCCGCCGGAAGCTTAAGGCGTTGGGCAACGGCATCAAGAATGCGCTGATTGGCTTGGTGCATGACAAGCCAGTCAATATCTTCCACTGTGCAGCCGGCATGAAACAGAGCTTTGCCAATCACTTCAGGGACTCGTTTGACTGCGAACCGATAGATCTCTTGACCATTCATTGTGATTGGGGCGAACCCACCTTGACCAATGGTGAGATTTGCTAGAGGTTTAGCTTCAGGCTGATAGGCTAAGTTGAGCTGGTCGTGCTTGGTGCCGTCGCTCTGGAGCATAAAACCCAAGAGATGATCCTGTTCATTGGCTTGCATAACAACAGCACCCGCTCCGTCGCCAAACAGAATGCAGGTACGGCGATCGTTCCAGTCAACCCAGCGCGAAAGAATGTCAGCGCCAATCAGCAGCACATTTCGATAGACACCGGTACGGATAAACTGGGCCGCGGTCACCATGCCAAACACAAATCCAGAACAGGCAGCCGTCAGGTCAAAGGCTACGGCTCGCTTAGCCCCCAACTGAATTTGAATCTTTCCGGCAGTGCCAAATAAGTCGTCTGGGGTGGAGGTCGCCAGAATAATTAGGTCTAAATCTTCAGGGTTGATTTTGGCAGATGCGATCGCACCTCGAGAAGCTTCCACCGCAATATCAACAAGCGACTCTTGGGGGCTTGCCAAATGGCGCGACCGAATGCCGGTGCGAGAGGCAATCCATTCATCTGACGTTTCTACAATCTCACTGAGGCCATGATTATTTAAAGAGGCGGCTGGCACCGCAGAGCCGCAGCCAGTGATTGCCAGCCCAGAAGCCAAATTCTGCACAGCTATTCTCCGTTTGCGACTGCAACTGTCTGTTGATAGCAGGACCGAATCCGATCGGAAACCTGATGGTCTGCCGCTTCTTTTGCAAGACGAATGGCGTTAAAAATAGACGGCGCTTTCGAACTGCCGTGGCTAATAATACAGACGCCTGCAACACCCAGCAATAGACCACCACCATGTTCAGCATGATCCATGCGCTGCTTGATGTTGAGCAGATTGGGCTTCAAGACAACAGCACCCACTTTGCCTCGCACACCGCGCGGCAGCTCTTCTTTGATAATTTGGAGGGCCACACCGCCGACGGCTTCGGCAAACTTCAGCAGTACGTTGCCGGTAAACCCGTCGCAGACAATCACGTCAAACTGACCGGAAAGAACGTCACGTCCTTCGGCATTACCCACAAAGTTGATGTTGGGATTACGCTCTAGTAAAGGATAGGTCTGAACCGAGGCTTCGTTGCCTTTATTGGGTTCTTCGCCAATGTTGAGGAGACCCACTTTGGGAGACTCAGTGCCAAGGACATCCTGGCTGTAGATAGACCCCATTGTGGCAAATTGATCGAGGAAATTGGGTCGGCAATCGACGTTGGCACCGACGTCTAAAACCAGCACCTGCTTCCCGGCAATCAATGTTGGGAAAACGGCACCAATCGCGGGTCGGTCAATACCAGGCAGTCGTCCCAGGCGCAGAAGAGCCGCTGCCATTGCAGCGCCAGAATGTCCTGCGGAAACAACCGCGTCTGCCTCACCTTTTTTAACTAGGTTCATGGCGACGTTAATAGAGGCTTTTCGCTTCTTACGCAGCGCGCTCAAGGGCTCTTCGGTCATCTCAATCATGCCTTCTGCTGGCACAATCTTCACGGAGTCAAGAGACCCGCCGTTCTCCTTAACCGAGGCTTCAATCAGTTCAGGGTTACCGACAAGCAGGACTTCAACATCTAGCTCGGCTTGGGCAAGCAAGGCCCCGGCTACAACTTCATCGGGTGCGTGGTCGCCTCCCATCGCATCAATGGCAATCCGAGCGCGGTTTGATTCCATGAACATAAAACCTTATAGAATCCTTAAGAATTGTAGCAGATTACCCTACTCTAACCGACGCAGCGAACTAGATTCGCCCATTCGGTTTAAGCGTGAGTCTATCGATGTAGATTTCTTTGATTGCAGAGTCAGTCGTCAAACTTTGTATTGGGTTAGTGACTGATGGGGATGTAGTTTTGCGATCGCAAAATCCGCTCAAGCCATCCTCGTATAGCGGGATATGCCTGCAGATCAAAGCCGCCCTCGTGAGCGACATGTGTATAACCATAGAGAGCAATATCAGCAATTGAGTATGCGTCACCAACAAAAAATGAGTTGTGTGCCAGATGTTGCTCCATCACATCTAAGGCGGCATAACCCTTAGGACGCTTCTCTTCAAGTTGTTCTCTATAAGCATCAGCAGCTTTGAGAATGGAGATCCAATAGCGTGATGTCGCGATAAATGGCTCGTGACTGTATTGTTCAAAAAACATCCACTGCAGCACTTGCGCCTGTTCTAGTTTTGACGTAGGACAAAGTGGCGTATCACAAGCGAGGTACCACAGAGCCGCGTTAGATTCGGGAAGGGAAACACCCTCTGATACCTGTAGTACAGGAACTCGACCATTCGGATTGATGCGCAGGAATGCTTCTGTACGAGATTCGCCCCGAGTAACGTCTATCGGGATGCGCTCATAATCAACATTCAACTGTGACATTGCAAGCCGCAATTTGTAGCAGTTCCCAGATGACGGAAATTCGTAAAGCTTATACATGGTGAAGCGCTCAATGACGTCAGAAATGCTTCTGCACAGTCAATTGTCTTATCTTTTACTCAGTGTGTAGCGGCAATAGGATGACACTTTACGACGCCATTGGTCAAAACTACGCCCGAACGAGAAAACGTGATCCTCGGATTGTAGAAAAACTATTTGAGGTTTTGAGATGTCCCCTAGGTTCCACCATTGTTGATATTGGTGCAGGTACTGGCTCCTATTCACAGGCTCTGGCAGAGAAAGGGCACTATGTTCTTGCTGTAGAGCCTGCAGCCATGATGAGGAACCAAGCGATCGCAAATCCTAATATTCAATGGATAGATGCGTTTGCTGAGAATCTGCCCCTCGCGGATCAATCAGCCGATGCAGCAATTGTCATGCTGGCGTTCCATCACTTTCAAGACCATCGACAAGCACTGAAGGAAATTTGCCGTGTGATCGGGGACGGTCAACTGATCTTGTTTACCTATGATCCGGATGCGATCGCAAATTTCTGGCTAACGGAATACTTTCCGTCTCTGATTCCAGATGTTCAGGCTACGTTTCTGACCATTCCAGCTTTGGTGTCTGATATTGAGTCGATTACAGGTCAAGCTGTTTCCGTGCATCCTTTTCCCTTGCCCCGTGACCTGTCAGATTCCTTTGCCGCCGTTGGATGGTCACGGCCAGAACTTTATCTAGAGGTTGACATTCGAAATGGAATTTCATCATTTGCGAAAATGGCTGTGGAAGAACGTCAGCGGGGCATGGCGAGTTTAAAGGCCGATCTTGAAAGCGGAGCGTGGGACCGACGATATGGAGCGTTACGCAGACAAAAGCAGTTGGATGTCGGCTATCGCTTTATATGGACGTGAGCTACGACTGCTTCTATCAAAAGCAAAGGGCGTGATCCATTGATGTGGAGCCTATCAGTACCACTGGTGTACTAGAGTCTTCTATGTCGAATCAACAATCTCCGGTAGAACCGGAGGCTGTTGATTACGGCAAGCAAGAGCCTCATTTTTCCGTTTTGGCCCGCTCACTAAAGTTCCGTATTCACACTGACGGTTTTTCTAAAGTCGCGGGATACGCTAGGAACATCAAAGTTAATTCAAATCAATGGACCCCGAACAGCGTCAGCAACTTGTCAAACAGCTCAACCGCGACACTACCTTTGCGTTAGCCATCCTGGGATCTTTAGAAGACGATACGCTTCTGAGCCTTGGTAATGCTCCTGTAGAAATGGTCCCTCATCTCACCATATTGGTTAAGAAAATGAGGGCACACGGAGCAAACAATACTCGCAAATCTAACGACAAGTTGAGATCGCAAATCTCTGACCTCAAAGCGGAGATGCAGCAGGTGAAAGACAATGCTGATCCAGAGCTTCGGATAAAGGCTGACAAGCTCGATGCAGAGCTAGACGAACGGATGAAACCTAGCAAGCTGGAACAGTTGGGCCGGAAGATTTATAACGCCATACGAAATTCTGACCATGCAGAGCGTAAGGCAACACTGGCTGAGGAAAACCTAGTCTATGCCGATGATCACCTA
This sequence comes from Acaryochloris thomasi RCC1774, assembly GCF_003231495.1. Classification (NCBI taxonomy): domain Bacteria; kingdom Bacillati; phylum Cyanobacteriota; class Cyanophyceae; order Acaryochloridales; family Acaryochloridaceae; genus Acaryochloris; species Acaryochloris thomasi. Next base: position 138,739 of record NZ_PQWO01000014.1, on the reverse strand, counting down.
CAGGAAATAGAAGCCACAATCATCGATGCAGAATACGTTGTCAAACATGCCAAGGCAACTGAAGCCGCCAACGCCAAACTTATTAAAGAGGCGAGTTAGTGAAGATATTCAATCTTTCATACCGACAATGGCAGAAGCGCAACTCTGAGGCCTTCCATCCACGACCTAAAGCCCAACAGCGGCAACTTCGCCAACAGGGATACAACAATCGTGGCTGGGCAAATGTAAGGCAATCCTGGCAGCTTTTGACCGCGACCTTTGACACATCTCGGATGAATGACGTTAGCCGTCAAGCGGTTTGGTCGGAGTTGGATAAAGAGACAGCGGGAATGACTCACATTCAAAAGGCAGAGTACGCCCTTGATCGCATGAAGAAACGCTTCAATCAATTGCAGGAGAATTACCAGTGAGCCAGCGCTGTCCGAAGTGGGATCTTAATTCCGTCACAATCCTGAAGCCAGACGGTAGCTATACCTCGGGATGCCAGTTGCTAAATGATGCTCATCTAGCCCCATGCCCTTGCTGCGGTAAGACGATGCATCGAACCAAGTATCTGACCAAGCGGGAACGATTGACCATTCCTAGGGCAGATAGAGCCACGATTGATCACGTCCTGCCTAAGAGTAAGTATCCTCATCTAGCTTTCACCTACTCCAATCTCAGAGCTATCTGCCAAGGTTGTAACAGCAAACGAGGGAATAATACCTTCCATGAATCAGAGCAGTTGCTCACTCAGATGAAGAAACGACTGGCGGCAGCAAGGGCAATTTTTTCTCAGACTTGATTATGCAGAGGATTGGTACTGGCTAGGAGATCTGAAATGACTGCAAAATGCCCACGTTGCGATCGCACTGTCCGAAAGAAAGGACTCAACGCCAGTGGTTCACAGCGCTATACTTGCCCTCACGATGATTGTGAGATGAAATCCTTCACGGTTGAGGCTAAACCCATCACGGGACGCCCCAGAGGTTCAGTCGGCAAGTGCCCCAAATGTGGAAGCAACTGGACAAAAAAATCAGGCAAAGTGGGCACTTCGTATGCACTCTGTAACAACTGCGGCAACAGTTTCAAACTTTCACTCAATTATATGAAATCCGGTTAGAGACGGCCAACTAAGCGACAGAACCTTCTCACCAATAGAAGTTGGTTAGCCCTTGAACAAAGTCAGGCTGAGTAATCAAGGCACGACAATAATGAGCGAGCCTGTCCTCTAACTGGTCCAAAGACTTGAAACTCTGATTGGCAATTGCTTCGTTCGCAATCGTTCATAGCCGTTCAGCCGGTTGTAGTTCAGGTGACTTTGGTGGCAAGGACAACAGGTGAAAACCTTCTGGGACGGTAGTTTTAGCAGTCGTATGAAACGTCGCCTGAATAATCCTCATATCAGACAACGAATACAAAGAGAATATAAACCCCTAAGCATTGTCTTGTTTCCAAAGCTTGGCTAGTCGCTGATCTCGCCCACAGGTAAAGCGGTAGAAGTGATACCAGGTAGAGTTTGTTTCGTAGTAGTTCTGGTGATAATCTTCGGCAGGGTAAAACTCGCTGGCTGAAACAATGGTGGTCTGAATCGGCTTCGGGAGTTGACCTGATTTCTCTAGCGTTTGTTTGGACTGCTCTGCCAAAGCTTTTTGGTCATCCGATGTATAGAAGATGCTGGGGCGATATTGACTGCCGCGATCGCAAAACTGTCCGCCCCCATCCACGGGGTCAACGTTGTGCCAGTAGACATCAAGCAGTTGGTCATAGCTCACCTGCTCTGGGTCATAGACGACCTCCACAGACTCTGCGTGGCCTGTATTGCCTGACGAGACCTCTTCATATGTTGGATTGTCCTTTGTACCGCCGGTATAGCCCGAGGTGGTCGAAATTACGCCCGGTAGTTCATCAAAGGGCTTTTCCATGCACCAGAAGCAGCCGCCAGCAAAGATGGCCTTGGCTTGGTCCTGGGCGTAAACGGCAGGCATCCATGTATAAAGAGCGAAGAAGAGAGTTAGAGTTGCGATCGCAAACCAGCGCTTAAACATATTGGCAATCGTGTATCAATACAGCTCCTCCATCGTGACATTCTCTTGCCGTTGATGCCTAGGTTATATGCAACGATAGGCTGCTCGAATGTTAGGTTGAGAGCCTTTCCACACCTAGCTCTCAGTTATGCCTGTTGATTGTCCGTGTAAATATCGCAAGTATCTGCCCTGTCTTATTCTGTGGGCAGTGCGCTTCTGAGATGTTTGGGGTAGCTGTATAAAAAATCGAGGGAATCCTAGCATTCTCGTGTCTGCTCGGATTGTTTCAATACAACCGATGAATGACTGTCCCATTCTGATCCTGGGTTGAGGGAGAGTTCAACCCTGCTCGCATTACATCTGCTATTCCCAGAGTGGTCGCTGCAGGTGACTAGAGTTGATGGGGCAAAGAGTGCGGTTCATGATTTGGAGCTGCTCAGCCGTGCCTAAACAAATCAGAAAATCTCTTGCCTGGAGTTGCACCTCAGCAGTTGGCCCGATGATCAGTTCACCTTGCTCTCGCCGGATAGCGACAATTAATACCCCGGTCAGCGATCTCAACTTCGATTCCTTCAGGGTTTGACCAATTTGAGAGCAGACCAGTGGATCAAGCAAAAACTCTTCCATGTAATAAGTGCGATCTCCACCAGAAAAGATTCCGTCCATAAAGTCCATTACCTGCGGACGCAGCGCAGCAGCAGCCATGCGCTTGCCCCCCGTTACATAGGGCGAGATCACCGCATCGGACCCCACTCGCTGTAATTTCTGGATGGCATCTTCGCCACTGGCCCGGGCAATAATGCGAATATTCGGGTTGAGCGTTCTAGCAGAGAGCACAGTGTATAGATTTTCAGCATCGGAAGATAAGGCTGAGACCAGACAAACGGCCGCCTCAATCTTCAGTAAATGGAGGGTATTATCTTGGGTTGCATCCCCCTGCACGGCCACAAAACCCATCCGCTGCGCCCGCTGCACCGCTTCCTCGTCGGCATCGACCACCACAAACGGAATCTTCTGTACAGAAAACTCTTCGGCAATTTGACGTCCTGTTCTCCCAAATCCGCACAGAATATAATGCTCAGACAGTTCTTGCATGAGTTTACGACGCTGATTTAAGCGCATTCCTTCTTGAAAGTAGCCTCCCACAATTGCGGCGGTAAATCTGTTGACGATATAGCCGACGGCAACGATGCCCAAAACGATCAGTAAAATCGTGAACAGCCGACCGCGATCGCCTAGGGGCTGCACTTCGGAAAATCCCACCGTCGCTAGGGTAATGACGGTCATATAGAGAGATTCTATGAAGCGCCAGCCCTCAACGAGCCAATACCAAAGGGTTCCGGTCAAGATGACGCTGAGCAGCGCTAAAAGACCCAGAAAAAGTTCTTGCTGCGTTTTTCGATATCTCTGCTTCAGCGCCGCATAGTAGCGATCATTGCCCGCTGATTTTTGAATTCGTTTCAGACGTGGCAAGTTAAAGACTATCCCGTGAAAGCAATGGGCTTTGCTGCATCCTAGTATGGATGGGCTCAATCGCACAAAGATGATCAAGCCGAATCATGTCCACTCCATAACCTTGATATCTCCATTGTCTGGAATGACGGAAAGCAGCAGTATCCCCAATACGCTCGTGCCCGCAGACATAAAGATAGGGCGCAGCTTCTAACATTGCGATATCGGCGCTGTCTCTTGATACCCTGTAGCTTCCTCAATCAATCTAATCTAACTGGAGGGGGGCGACCTGTGCGGGCTGAGCCGAACCTGGTTTAGAGGGTTGAGACACACAATTCGACCACTGCAGGCCTGCAAAAATCAGCAGGCTACTGGAGACAGCTCCCAGTAAAAAAATCCAGGCGTGAGAAGGATAAAGCGAAAAAAGCAAGCGGCGACCCTGGTAAATATGAACGGACCAGCCGCTATTATCTTGGACTGTATCTTTGACCTGATTCATTGTGTTTTCCTGGGTCTTTCCTTTCAAGCGCACTGGACCAGATGTAGATTTGCTACAGCTAGAGACTATATCTAAGAGCGTCAATGGGGTAGGTAAATTCAGGATTAAACAGCTTCCATCTGGAACGTCATCTCAATTCAGCAGCCGTCTGGTCCACAGAACTTGTGCGCGCTCAGCACCTCTGCATCACAAAGATAGGCGATGCCCGAATAATCGTCGAAGTACTGCAATGCAATCTCATCCGAAATCTTCAGGGCCATCTCCCGACTATCGGTGAGCACCTCAATCTTCACATTCGAGTCGGTGTCAGAAACGGCAGGTCGTCCTGACGAGCGTACGTTGCGACTGCCTTTACCGCCAGCATCCACCACCGTATAGCCGGTCGCCCCGGCTTCGTCGATGATCTTGGCGATCTTTTTCAGCAGCAACTTTTCCGTGACGATGACGAGCTTGCTTGCTGGCTTGGCCATTTTGGTTACCTCCTAATGTATATATTCATTGAACTGGGTCGTCGTGTTTCTTGCCCCGTTTGGAATTAGCCACCCGCCAGGGCCTGGGCAAGTCCGATGTAGAGCGGTATGCCCAAGGCAAGTGCAACCGGCGTGCCGACGGCGGTAGATGAGCCAATGTAGGCAGAGGGATTGGCCGAAGGAATACCGGCTCGTAAAGTGGGCGGCCCTGAGATATCTGAACTGGAAGCGGCGATGACGGCCATGATCACGACGCCACCTAAGCTAAATCCCGTGATGACGTGGGCAATCATGCCGAAGCCGAAGGCGATGAGCCCATGCAGAAGCGGGGCCACAAAGGCATATAGAGCGTACCACTGACCCACCTTACGCAGCTCACCGAGCCTTGCCGTGGCCTCCATACCCATGACCAGCATCAGGATCGAAAGCAGGCCGCGGAAGAGGGGTTCATAGAAGCTCTCAAAAACACTTTCTGGCTGGGTTAGAATGCCTAGGGCAAGACCCAGCAGCAGTGCCGATAGGGCAGACCCCTGAAGACTTTCCTTGACGATGGGCCATACTTTGACCCGCTCAACTTGCTGTTTCTTGGGACGCCCGCCTGCAGCAACGTTCTGCCCACTGGAATAACCACCTGAGGCAACGGGTTGCTTACTGAGATACTCCTGCTTGCTGAGCTGCTCTTCTGCGGCACGGCGCTGCTTCTGCTTGTTGTTATAGATGCTCGCTAAGACGATCGCGGTCACGAGTGCGGGGATATCCATAAAGGGATAGAGGGCAGCGGCCCAGGCTTCGTATTCGATGCCTTCTGTTTCCAGTAGGGTCAGGGCGGCGGCGAGGGTCGAGCCACTCACGGCACCAAACAAGCCCGCGGTCGCGATGGCATCTACGGTTTTGACGTTCGGCAGCTTGGCCAATGTGTAGCGACCGATGAACACGATCAGGATACCCACTATCATGGCGAACGCTGCGGGCAACAGCATCTCTGCTAGATTGGCCTCGCGGATTGCAATACCACCGCTCAGGCCAACTTTTAGCAGCAGCATGAAGACGATGAACTTATAAATCGGATCTGGAATGGTCAGACGGCTATTGACGGCGGCAACGACCATGCCACCAATCAGAAAGCCAAGTGTCGGGGACTGCAACTTCGCCAAGAAGAGCGTCAAAAAATCAGACAAAAAATCCACGTTGTAATTCCTCCTTGAGTCAGATATTGAGGGCAGGATGGCAAGCAAGCGTGGCCTCGAATCCTGGGCGGCCGACTCTATACACCCGGATGGACAGCCAGTTAACTTACCAATTCATCACGCCTTCTATAGACAAAGATCTATTAAAAACAGAAATCTTATATGCTTAAGCCTATCCTAAAATGCGTCCTATTTGGCACTGAGTAAGGCACAGAACAAAGCGCAATGTTAAATACAAAAGATAATTTTATCTTATATTTGACAACCCCTGACATATGTCAGATTAATGTCAGTTGCGATCGCAAATTTCTCTCCATCCGCCGCTGCTGTTCATAAGGAGCTGAGAGTGATTGCACTTTTCCTCATTGTGCTGGATACACCTTCAACGGTTGTGGGGTTCGAGGCTTTGCACGTGTCCGCCCAGCAACCATCCCTCAGCACAGGCTCCATTCAAAGTTTTGCTGAGGGGTGTGAGGCCAATGCAGAGCTAGCCCCCGAAACAGCGCGCACGGTCGATTAGAGAAATAGTCTGTGGCGTCATTTCCTCAACCCTTGAACCGGCAGCGGATTGAAGATTCAAGGACATCAGTGTGGAAAAAGGACCAACGCCGTGGCGAAATCGCAAATTGCATCAAGCAAAACCCAGGAATGCGATACTAGCCCTTGTGCCCGATCGTTGTCATTTTTATGCTGCTTGCTGCCGCTCAATCGCTCTTCGCATTTACCTTTACCTCTCCCGGAACCAATCTAAAGATTGGCCCCTTGAGTTTGCGCTTCTATGGGCTGTTGATTGCGAGTGCCATTTTGATTGGGGTAACGCTCTCCCAAAAGCTGGCAAAGTCCCGCCGTCTCAATCCCGAAATCATTGGCGATCTTGCAGTCTGGCTCGTCATCGGTGCGATTCCCTGCGCACGCCTTTACTACGTCGCCTTTCAGTGGGACTACTACAGCCAAAACCCTGAGCAGATTATTGCGATTTGGCGCGGCGGCATTGCCATTCACGGTGCGATTATTGGCGGCACGATTGCGGCGATCATCTTCAGTCGTCTGCAGCGCATCTCGTTCTGGCGACTGGCGGATGCCGTTGCCCCCTCACTGATTCTCGGGCAGGCCATCGGTCGCTGGGGCAACTTCTTCAACTCTGAAGCCTTTGGTGCCCCCACAAATTTACCGTGGAAGCTGTTTATTCCTGCCAATAGCCGTCCTGAGGGGCTAGCCAGTGAAGCCTACTACCACCCCACTTTTCTATACGAATCGCTGTGGAATGTGATGGTGTGTGGCCTACTGCTGACGGTGTTCTTCCGGTTCCCGAAGGCAAAGCCCGGTACGCTATTTTTGCTCTACTCCGTCGGCTACAGCGCAGGCCGTTTTTGGATTGAGGGGTTGCGAACCGATAGCCTAATGCTCGGCCCGCTTCGGATCGCCCAGGTGGTCAGTCTGGTGGGCATCATTGGTGGTCTGATTGGCTTGGGCTGGCTATACTACCTCAACCGCTATCTCCCAGATGTTGTTTCCCCTAAAAAACGACCCTTAATCTAAATAACTGATTAAGACCCAGCTCGTTATTCATTGCCAAAACAATCTCTAAACACCCTATGACTGTCACAGCTCTCGATTCTGTCCAGGTTACTCAGAAAGCACTTGCCCCTGCGGTTTACATTGTCGGGGCGGGTCCGGGCGATCCAGAACTGCTGACGGTGAAGGCTCAGAATATTCTGCAGCAGGCGGATGTGATTCTCTACGCTGATTCGCTGGTGCCAAAGGCAATGGTAAAGCTGGCAAAGCCGAATGCTGAGGTGATTCCAACCTCCACCCAGACTCTGGAAGATATTTTGCCGGTGATGATTGAGCGGGTGCGATCCGGGCTTTCCGTCGTTCGTCTCCACTCCGGTGACCCTACACTGTATGGAGCGGTCCATGAACAGATGCAGGCGCTTGCAGCAGCCGACGTGCCCTTTGAAATCATTCCCGGTATTAGCGCTTTCCAGGCTGCTGCCGCCAAACTTCAGGTAGAACTAACGGTACCCGAACTGGTACAGACGATTATTCTGACGCGCACCAGTGGCCGCACCAATGTGCCCGCAACGGAAGAACTCGCTAGCTTAGCGGCCCATAAAGCCAGTCTTTGCCTCTATCTCAGTGCTCGTCATATAGACGTAGCCCAAAAGAAGCTATTGAAACACTATGCGGCTGAGACACCCGTTGCTATTTGCTATCGAGTGGGCTGGCCTGATGAAAAAATTTGCATCGTTCCACTGCATCAAATGGCTGAAGCAACCGAATCTCAAAAGCTGATTCGGACAGTCCTGTATATGATTAGTCCTGCTTTAGAAGGGCATCAGTCAGAGGCGCGGTCTCGTCTCTATCATCCTGATCATGACCACCTATTTCGCCCCTAATCTAGGCACGAGGATCAAGCACTAGCGCGGATCGAGAACAGAGCATTTATCTTAGTCAACTTTAATGTTTTGTTCGCGAACCCAAACAGCATTACCACGTCCGAAGCTAACCATTCTATAGATGCCTCGCTTGACGCTAAAAAGTGAGACGGATGTTCCCTGCTGAGCTGTGCCAACGGCGACGGCCTTTCCGTTTTTGAGCTGATAGAACGGTTCAGTCTTAATAATTCGACCGGATCTGAAGCCTCGTTTCCGTACGGGCTGTGACTTGGAATCGCGCAAACGCGACTTCTCAAGCTGATGTTCAAAGATAGCGTCGTAGATATCTGCGCGACTGGGAGCCGTCGAACTCGCCAATGTCACAGCTACGGCACCGACAATAAGGCCAGATGTACGAATAAAGGTTGTCATCTTCATCTGTTAGCTTTTTACCTGTACCAAGGTTAAGTTGGTAGCTGTGGCCGCTGTCAGCGTGTGTACTTCGATGCTTGATATCTCAGGATATGCTGACGGATGCAGCCAAAACCCTCCATCATCAGGAATATCAGTTTAATTGTACATTTCTCGATAGATAACATTGTCTCAGAAGAAGAGATGCGATCGCATCTCTAATCATTCTGGTTACAGCTATCCATTTCACTCTTAGTCAGTGAACGACTGCAGGTGCTCCATTTTGAATGGCGTAGGATGCAGCGACTTGATTTAACAGATCCCGCCTCACTTAAAGTAGATGCAAAAACCACGGCACTCTATCTATACCCTGTCGCTCTTTTCAGTGCTGGGCAGCTTGACGGTTCTGGGCTGCTCTCAATTCCTGAATACATCCTATGAACCCTCTTCGCCAGAGATTGAGCGGTTAGCTATTGCCACTGCAATGACGCCCGATGCTCAGCAGTTGTTTTACAAACAAGAGCCAAAAATCAAACCCAAGGAACAGTTTCACACCCTCTGTCACAAGTCAGGGCGAGACCGTGAGAAAACGATTATTCTGGGATGCTTTACCAGCAATGGCTATAAAGGCAACATTGTTATTCAATCGGTCACCGAACCGCGACTGCAGGGAATGATGGAGGTGGTTGCGGCCCACGAAATGCTGCATGCCGCCTACCAAGAACTCGGCAAAGCAGAACGTGCTCGCCTAGCGCCAAAACTGAGAAAAGCCGCGCAGCGGGTGAAAGATTCTCATCTATCATCTATTCTGGAAGCCTATGAAGCCGGTGACCCTGAAATCTACCTCAATGAGCTGCATGCCTATCTGGGGACAGAGCTATCTGATTTGGGCGATCCCGATTTAGAGCAGCACTACCGGCAATATTTTCAAGATCGCCAGCAAGTTATAGCCCTTGCCCAGCGTTCCCGTAGCGTCTTGGCTCAGCTTGAGGCCCAGGCTACACAGTTAAAGCCCGAGATTGATGCGTTAGAAGTCAGTCTTAAGGAACAGAAGAACGTTATTCGGCAGGCAGATAGCGAGCTGGATACGCGCCAGCAACGGCTTCAACAGATGAAAGCTGATTTGCGCAGCCTCAAGCAACGGGCGGAAGCCTCACTCCGCCAGGGAGATTCGAGTCTGGTGCAGGAGTTTGAATACCAAAAGGATCGGTTCAATCGAGAGGTACGGCAGTACAATCTGCAAACCCAGAATCTACAGGAGCGGGTGGCTCAAATCAATCAACAGGTTGAAACCTATAAACAGAAGGTGGATGCCTACAACAATCTGGCTGAGACCAATCGCTCTATCCTCAAATCGCTAAAGGTGGAGGAGGCTGAATACGATGTCTCAGAGATCGCACCTTAATGCCGACTTACTGGCTTAAGGCATTAATAAACTGCTGCAGAGATTGAAGGATCCCTTTTTTCGGAGCCTGTGATGGCGAAAGCTTTGACTCCATCATCTCAGCTAACCGCTCATTGCCGGGTCGAGTTTCATTTTCCCCCAACAGCTCGTAATCTCCGGACTCCTGTTCCCACCAGAGCTGCCAAAGGTTAGGGAAGGACCGCAGCAGTACACCCTGCTCTAGGGGCCGCAGATAGTAGCAAATTTCGATGGTGTTTATGAACCGCTCGCGTAGCTGCCGTCCGGCGGCACCGATGCCAATCACGGCGACATCCTGAAGCTGAGGGTTGAGCAAGATGAACGGGCGATCGCCTGCTTCTTCACACATTTTCTCGACACGCTTAATCTCGACGGCTGTGGAGGCCACAATTAGGAAGGCTTGGTCTTCGGGCTGAATCGGCTCCCATAATTCCTCTAGGCCGTACAGCTTACAGTTGATGCCTTCCCAGTCTCGCCGTGCCAGCGCTGCTGCCCCGGCATCTGAGAAAAAGACTTTTACGGTTTCAGCCAGATCTGGATATTGCCTGAGGAACTGCTCGGCCACCGGCATCGCCTTTAGCTCTGGGATGGCTAGCTCTATTTGGAGACGGGATTTTCCGGATGCGATCGCAACCCGCGTCGCCTCAACCGCCTGAGTCACAGAAGCTTCTAAAGTTTGGGGAACAGTCACCATCACCAATCACACAGCTCAACAGCCTTAGCCTTCGGGAATTATCGTTCCAGAGGACTTAATCAAACCATTGTACGTTTATCGCTACGCAGGCGTTTGCTAGAGATGCGATTGCTACCTCGCTTTACAAGGTTGCGATCGCAAAGCAAGGAGCTTAGCTAGACTCTTAATGACAAGCGCTCAAGCAAATATCTCTGAAGCTTGGTTGCATCTCAGGTAGGGTCAGTTGCCCAAACATTAGCCATGAAGAGGTAGAAGCCTATGACAGCTCCATACACCGGGAGGTGTCAGTGTGGACAAGTTCGGTATGAGATTCGGGCTGAACCGCTGACTGTCTATGCCTGCCACTGCAGGGAGTGTCAGCGACAATCAGCCAGCGCTTTTGGGATGTCAATGCCGGTACCCCGTGCTGCCGTTATTTTGCTTCAAGGCACACCGAAACAATGGAGTCGAACGTCCGATAGTGGACGAGAGGTTGTCTGCTTCTTTTGTGGCGAGTGCGGCACGCGGCTGTTCCACAATCCAACTCGTAATCCGCAGATTACCAATATCAAGCCTGGAACGCTGGATGATACCCGTGAGTTACGAGCCGTCGGCAACTTGTGGATTCGCAGCGCTCAACCCTGGATACACTGCAGTGAGGAAACACTAAATTACCAGGGGCAACCTACTCCAGAAGAATATTCACAGCTATTGGACAAGTTCTCTTTGCAGATGCCCGTACGAGAAGAGTAAGACGCTGAAGAAATCGTTGCAGGGATTCAGCAGGGACTGAACGACTTTAAGACAGATCCATAGCGACCTCTCCTGGAGTTTGCGGCCTCTGCTATCAGACCACTGAACAGACCGTTTAGATGTTTCCAGAAACAACTGTCACACTCAACACTCCTGCCCCGTCTATATAGATATGGGCATACAACAAGGAGATACCCCTATGAGCCAGAGACTCGAATTCGGCAAAATCGAGCCAGCCGCCTATCAAAGCATGATGGGTCTAGAACAATACTTAGCCCAAAGTGGCTTCAGCAAAAAGCTCAAGCATCTGATCAAACTCCGAGCCTCTCAAATCAACGGCTGTGCTTTCTGCATTGATATGCACACCAAAGAAGCCAGAGCCGATGGCGAAACCGAACAGCGCCTCTACGCTCTCACCGCCTGGTCAGAAACCCCCTTTCTTCACTCCCGAAGAACGAGCTGCCCTTGCCCTCACCGAAGCCGTCACCCAAATCCATAAACAGGGAGTTCCCGATGCCATCTATGATCTCGCCAGCCAATATTTCACTCCCGAAGCCGTCACCCAAATCTTGATGACCATCATCACCATCAATGCCTGGAATCGGATTGCCATCACCACCCAAATGATCCCTGGCAGCTACCAAGTGACCGAGTCAACTCACTGATGGATGTCTCAACGCTAGAGACCTTTCAGCAATATCAATCGCTGCTGTTTGGCATTGCCTATCGAATGCTCGGCACCATCATGGATGCCGAAGATATGGTCCAGGAAACCTTTCTGCGCTGGCAGCGTGCCTCAAACAATCAGGTTCAATCCCCCAAACGTTACCTGACCACCATCGTTACCCGACTCTGCATTGATCGCCTCCGATCGGCACAAGTTAAGCGAGAGCAGTACATTGGCCCCTGGCTTCCTGAACCCATCGTCACTTCTGCCGCAGATCCTGCTGCCAAAGCAGAACAGGCTGATTCACTGTCAATGGCTTTTCTGGTCTTACTAGAGCGTCTATCCCCCATAGAACGAGCCGTTTTTTTACTGAGAGAGATCTTTGACTATGACTACAACACCATCGGCCTCATCGTAGAGAAAAGCCCCAGCAACTGCCGCCAAATTGCCCGCCGAGCCAAGCAGCGTATTCATGATGTGCGATCGCGTTTTTCTACCTCCCCTCACCAAAGAGAAGAAATCACACAACAGTTTCTCCGGGCTTGCGAACAAGGTGATCTGCAAGGATTGTTGAATCTTCTAGCAGACGACATCACCCTTTATTCCGATGGCGGAGGCAAAGTAGTTGCAGCCCTCAAGCCGCTCCACCGAAACGTAAAAGTGGCTCGCTTTCTGCTGGCAATCAATCGCCGTCAACAAAGGCTGGGACTGTATTCCGAGGCTCAATTCATCCAGGTCAATAGTCAATCTGGTCTGCTTTACACAACTGCAAACACGATTGATTCTGTGATGGCTTTTGATGTTGCCCAGGGCCATATTCAGACCCTTTACTTCGTTCGCAATCCAGAAAAGCTTAGACAAGCGAGCACTGATAGGGATTTTGCGTCCAGAACCACACTTGAAGCATCCAACAGAAGGAAGTGAAGCTTGGAAAGGGATTCAGCCTCTCGTTACCGCAGCATTTTAATAGACTCTCGAAATCTCCACCTGTACATTAGAGTTAGGTAGAACCTAATTGAGCTGAGATTGAACGGGTACAGAGTACGAAATGTCTCAAGATCGCAACCAGACCCAAGTCCTCCAGTTCTATCAATCCTTTGATGATCGCAACATTGACCAAGCCTTAGCCATGCTGGCCCCGAACTTCGTTGCCCACATGGCCGGAATACCAGAGCTGCTGAACGCTGAGGAATTCAAAGCCTTTGGTCAAACCTTCTATACTGCTTTCTCCAACAGCAAGCACACCTTCGATCAGGTGATTGCGACTGATGATCAGGTCGTCACCTGTGGCACCTTCACGGCAACACATCTGGGTGAGTTCCAAGGTCTGCCGCCGACTGGGAAAGAGATTGCGATCGCAATCATGCACATCGACCGCCTAGAGAACGGAAAAATCGTTGAACACTGGGGCCAAGGTGATGCTCAGGGACTGATGCAGCAGCTAGGAATTATTTTCCTTCCTGGTCCTAAGCTGGTACCTGCAATATTCAAGAATCTGAGTTCTAAGCTATTCAAATGACACTTAAGATTCGACCCGCACTTGCTAACGATATTCCGCTAATTGATGCCTACATCCGCAAAAAATCAGAGTTTGATCGTGCGGTCGGTGCCTACCAAGGTGTTTTGGGAGTCACCCCAGACAAGCTACAGCAAACACTGTTCGGCGCTGTTCCCTTTGCCTACGTCCTGTTTTCTGAACTGAACGATAGTCCCGTGGGGTTCGCTCTCTATGGTTTTCGGTATTCATCCTTTGCCGGACAGCCCAGTATCTGGCTTGATGATTTATACATCGATGAAATGCAGCGCAGTCAAGGAGCAGGGGCAGCTTTAATGCACCATCTCGCTCAGATTGCTCAAGAGTATAACTGTACCCACTTAGCTTGGACCGCCGATGCCCGCAATATTCGCGGACTGCAGTTCTATGATCGCATCAGTGCAACGGTGACGGAGCAACGAGGCACTCGTTGTTTTCTCTCCTGGGCACCTAAGGTTGGAGACAGAGCCAAAAGTCATAATTGAGTTTCTAATTGAAGACCTTCGCATTACTCTTCAGATTTGTTAAGGGTGATCCCTGAATCAATTCTCTGTGTGGGATAGCTTGCTCCATTCTCCGTTGTGATTCTCTGTTGAGGGATGCCAATCGCAATGTTAGCCGCATCTAACTGCAGCTTTAGGCGACGACGAAATTCACGGGAAACATTCCACTGAGAGAGCGGCACCGTTTTGATCCAGGTGCGGATGGTCATACCGGTGTGGGTCAGGTTCTCGATTCCTAAAACATCAGGCGGCTCCAGGATTTCTTGGCTCCAGTTGCGATCGCAATATAAATCTGCCGCGACCTGCTTGACCACCGCTAGCGCCTGTTCTGGATCTGCACTGTAGGCCACATCAATAAACAAATCGACCCGCGACCAGTCCTTTGAAAGATTCTGGACGATATCGACCATGCTGTTGGGCACCGTAATTAGGCGTCCTTCACTGTCTCGGAGCTGCGTAATCCGTAGGTTCATATGCTCCACCAGCCCCGAAACCGCACCCACAACGATGATATCCCCCACACCATACTGGTCCTCTAGCAGAATAAAGAAGCCATTAATCGTGTCTTTGATCAGGCTCTGACTCGCAAAAGAGACCGCCAATCCAATCACGCTGACCCCCGCCAGCAGCGGCACCAAGTCAATGCCCAAAACAGCAAGCATTCCCAGCGCACCGATGCCGGTGAGAATGACGACACTCACCCCACGCAGCACTCTAGCCACAGTGGTGATGCGGAGTGTACTGCGCTGCGACCGGATAGAGGGAAGAAAAGGCTGTTGTCTAAACGCAGCAAAGAGTCGGTCAATCAAGACAAAGCTGACTCTGATCAGTAGATAGGTCAGCAAAACAATACCCAGTAGTCGCAAAGGCACCCTCGCACCGATCAAGACCATCACCTGTAGCCACCGGGTCTGAGGGAACAAGCCCAGAATCCTAAAGCTGCCCCCAGCGACTAAGGCAAATTTTCCTAGCTGCAGCAGCAACAGCTTCAGTCGTCGGGTATTGCGCCGATGCTGCAGTTGCTTCCCATCTTTGATCGTGAGGGCTGCATCTTTCGTTTGACCGGCTTCTGTCGCCTCCTCTGCGGCACTTGATGTCGTCGCCGTATCGAATGGTTGAGTCTTGAGGTATCGCTGCCGCCAAGTCATCAACAAGACGCCTCCCAGCATCACGAAGCCAATCCCGGCAGCCCATCGGGCTTGCTGTCTGAGATAATCGGCCTGTCGCTCTTGCTGGGCGCGCTGCAGGGCCTGTTGCAGAAGGGTCGCTAGCTCCGTTGCCCACTGATCTGGGTCGCTAGAATACAGTAGGGCATCTTGATTCGTGACGGTCATCAGTTCCTGGCCGTTAACATAGAGCACTGGTAGCTGCGTGGCTGCGTCAATCTGCTGAGTGACGGTAAGCGTTTCTGGATTTTCTTTGACCAAGCTCTGCAGGCGATCTTCAACGATGCTAATTCGCTGTTTGATGGGAGACGGCGTACCCGAGCCACGGTTCTCTGATTGGATGACAGGTGCCGTAATTGAGACTAGCCGGTAGCCATCCAAGTGGACCATTCCAGTGGCGATATCTTCAGAGCCATTCGCGAACGGAAGCAGGCGCTCAACGATGTTGCCACCCTGGGGCTGGACTGCTTCGGGGGTCGGGGCCGCCAACATGATGGGAGTCGCCATCGAACCTACGAGCATCAGGCTTGCCGGGCCGGGCAGAAAATGGCGACAGCGCATGACCGCTCTCAACAGAGGTAGAGGGTGAGACATGGCGTATCGTTCATGCAAAGTTGTTTTCCCCTAACGTGCTTAACTGAAATTGTTGTGAACAGCAGCTATGGAGCTTCTTCATTAGGCTGAGAGGATTTTGAAGGATGGCCTGCATTTCCATTTAGGAGATGGAGAAGGCCTGCCTCTAGTGACTCAGACAGGCGGATTTCACCTGAACGAACATGCAAATCGCGCTGCGGAAATGGTATTTCAATGTTTCTCTGCCGCAAAATTGCGTCGATGTGGAAATACAGATCGCTTTTAACAAGGAGCTGGCGTTCCGGTCGTCGCAGCCAAATCAATAGCTCAAAGTCTAGCGAACTATCGCCGAAGCCAACAAAGACAACCCTTGGAGGTGGACTTTTGACGACGTCTGTATGGTCTTTAGCGGCCTTCAAGAGTGACTCCTTCACAGCGTTGAGATCAGAGCCGTAGGCAACACCCACAGGCAGATGCAGTCGGGAAGGAGCACGATTATGACTCCAGTTAATGACTTCCTCTTCGAGCAGTCGCGAGTTGGGCACGATGATTGAAATCTGATCAAGGGTTCTCAAAATAATGCTGCGGGCACCGACCCGTTCAACGGTGCCCATATGGTCGTTGACTTCAATAAAGTCTCCGACCTGAACCGAGCGCTCAAATAGCAGCACTAAGCCACTGCCCAGATTTTTAGCGATATCTTGAAATCCGAAGCCAATACCAACTCCCACGGCACTGCCCAAGAGGGTGAGCGAACTAAGGTCCAGTCCCCAAACCTGCAGCAGCACAATGGTGCCGACCACCAGCAGGGCATATTTGACGATTACTGCAACTATTTCCTGGGCGCCTCGTGCCATTCCTGTTCGGGCAAGGATGCGCGTTTGCAGGAGCTGGGTGAGGGTGCCAATCCCTACGACCAAGGCCCAGAATAACGCCAGTAAGATCAGCAGATCGATCAGTGAGAAGGCACTGTTGCTAACGGTGAAGAGAGGGGCCGTAAAGACGGTATTTAAGGCGGTCGTAACCTCATAGCTAAGCTGGCGGGAAGCCGGGAAGAGATTGGCGATGTAGAGAACTGCACTACACCAAAGGACGAGGCGTGCGATCGCAAGTATGGCCCTAAAAGAGAGGCGAATCCCCTGGTTGCCTTCGACTGATTCTGAGGGGTCAGGGAGCTGGTGCAACACCCGCCGCAGCACGAAGGTCTGAAGACGTCCCAAGCCCAAATGAATTCCTAAAGCGGCTAGAGCGACGGCGGCAGCCATGATCCAGGCTTGCTCCCGGTACTGCAGACTGCGTTCAGATTGGGCCGTTGCGATCGCATCCTCCAGCTTATTTGCCCACCGATCGGCCTGAAATTGAGGGGAGATCGCAGCATCAACATCAGCAGCCGTAATCGTCATCAAATAACGATCGTTTAACATCAGCGCTGGCTGATTATTGCGCTCCTCAACCTCAATTCGAGGCTTTTTGTTGGCGCTAACGGCTCGCTCCAGCGGCCCTGCGACCTGCTCTGCCCGCTCCTCAGCTGTAAAATCCCCGGCCTTACCCACCTTGAGAATTTCACGGCCATCCACCACCACTGGCGCTCTGATTGCGGCACTTTCTTGAGCCTGTACAGGAGTCAACAGAGTCCAGCACAGCGACAGGGTAACGACAAACAGAGTTAAACAGGGGAATAAGCGACGCCTGTTGACGATTCTCATAAAAAGGTATGCAGAGAAAGATCCTTTACCCGTTGTAGATCAGGACGAGAACCCTGAAATTAAAATCAGCTAAAACCGTTGCGATAGCCTGTAGCCTATCTGCTTCCAAAGGAAGAGCGACGCTAGCGGTTGCTAAAATCGAATCCGATATTCCAAAGACCCAACGGCCTCACCATCAGTACTGACAGAGGTTCGAGTCGTTAAGTTTCGATTGATGTCGTAGGAAAGATTAACCAGCGTCGGTTCATCGACCCCCGTGAGCACCTGCAGCACCGACACAGAGAATCGATCGGTGACGTCATAACCTAGCTCTGCTCCCAGCGATAGCACCGATCCTTCACCTTCATTGACGTCAGGCAACAACACCGGAAAAGCTCGGAAAGTCGCCCGACTGCCCAGTAAACCATCAAACAGTCCTTGGACACCCGAAAGGGCAGCGGAACCGGCCAGATTAACAGCGGCCTGCTGGGCCTGTCCCTGCTGAACCGCGCTCGTGACCCCACCCCCAAGCAGGGCAATTATTTCACCCTCAGATCGCCTCGGGGAACTGGTGACCTCGACAACATCTTTAAAGTTGCTGACCAGTTCACTGGCGCGACCATCTACCGTTGCCTTGACTCGCACAGACTGAAACGACCCCAGTGCCCCAGCAGGGACCTCTTCTGCCTCATTGAGATCCGTCGATTTCGCCTGGGTTGTCTCTGTGACAGTGGTCCGCATCGCAATATTGAGGTAGGGGTCAAGCCCAAATGCAGGATCAAATTCAGCAAAGCTGTCCCGTCTCGGATCCACACGGAAGCGAGACGTAATCAGGTTAATTGTTCCCTTACGAAAGCGAATCTTGCCCGCCACAACGGGGGCAGTGGCCGAACCATTGATCAGCAAGTTACCGGTCGAAACAAAGCTGAGGATAGGATCTTGGGTCACCCGCACGTTATCTTCTAGCTGCAGCGACAAATTATTGAGACGGATGGGCCGATCGGTGGGGGTTAGCTCCGACAGCGGTACATAGCGACGGGGGCCGGTATTGACCGTTTCTTCTGCTTGAGTCTCTTGAACAGCTTCTTCTTCGTTTGATGAGCCCCCCGCCGCTTTCGCCAGCAAGACTTGCCCATCGCTCAGCTTAACGGTGCCACCAATCGTGGGTTCGACCGCAGCCCCCGTGATCATGACCTGCCCTGTGACGCCGCCTTGGTAAAGCTCAGCAACTGAAACATCAAGACCTTCAATTCCAATCGTGAGGGGCTGAGGAGGGACCATCTTAGGTTCAAAGATGGGAAGGCTCCCTGCGGCCACAATCTCACCCTCATTGTAAATTCCCGTTAGATTAGGAATCGTCACCAGATTGCGATTAAACTGCAGCCTGCCGGTCACGTTGGTGAGTGGATCTTCTAAAGCCTGCGCCTTCAGCATGGCGTCGTTGAAGGCAATCGTTCCATTTAAGAGCGGCTGCTCAAGAGTGCCACGCACCTGTAGATCAACTTCTCCCTGACCGCCCAACCAAGCAACCTGATCAGTCGCTAAACTCACGAGCGCCAAGCCTTCGTTTTTAACTTTAGCCGTCAGTTCAATTTCATCACTGTCTGGAACTGCAAAGCCCAACGCATAGGGAATGTTGCCCGTAATCTGAATCGGCTCTGGATTATCGAGCATGGCAATACTCTCAAAGCGCAGGCGTGCATCCTGATAGCTCAAATCAGCCTCAGCCCTAGCAACAGGAGTTTCACCGAGTCTGGCATCTGC
This sequence comes from Acaryochloris thomasi RCC1774, assembly GCF_003231495.1. Lineage (NCBI taxonomy): Bacteria > Bacillati > Cyanobacteriota > Cyanophyceae > Acaryochloridales > Acaryochloridaceae > Acaryochloris > Acaryochloris thomasi. The sequence continues at coordinate 119,595 of NZ_PQWO01000014.1, read as the reverse complement.
AAGGCTGAACTGCCCCTTCATCTGTGGATCAAACAGACTGCCGGAGAGAATGGCTTTACCGTTCAAGTTTCCGGCGACTTCAACCGGAAGGCTGACAAACTGATTGAGCGGATCCACCGCGACATTATTGACCAGCAGCTCGCCGTTTAGCTCTTCTAATCCAACTTGGCCTGTGAGAATCGCTTGACGATCGCCCGTCGCCAGCTTAATCGGATCGAGACGCAGGGTTCCATCATTGATGCCGCCTGCGGCTACAACCTGCTCTACGCGGTAGTCCCCCAGGACAAAATTCTGACCCCGCAGATCAAAATCGCCCTCGACATTTTCGAAGCCGGACCCAGCGACGCTAATCTGGCCGTCGAATTGCCCCCTGAGATTGGCAATATCTATCGGTGGAGCTGCCCCTTCTTTTGCGGCCTGCTGCTGAGCAATAAGCTGTTCAATTTCAGCAAAGCGCTGGAGCTGGACCTGCAGCGGCGAATTGGGGACTCCCACCGCTGTTGTTTGGACATCAGCCGCCGTTCCGTAGCCCACCGAGTCATCGACGGGGCCGCCGCCGCCGGCTAAGGACTGCAGCGACAGAGCGACAGCCACAACATCTTTGATTTCACCGTTGACAACATTGAGCTGGCCTTCGTAATTCGGAACCTCGCCGGGTTCAAGCTTGGCACTGAGCAGGTATTGGCTATCTCGTTTGAGCAGTTTGCCCTGATCTAGGGAAGCAACCCCGTCCACATAGCGAATATCGCCAGTAAACTGATCGCCCTGCAGATCGCCGATACCGGGTTTATTAATGGCAACGCTGCCGATCAAAGACTGCGCCTTCAAGTTGGCCTGAAAGTCACCAGAGGCCAGCCCCGTCACTCGACCAACACCCCCCGGCTGCAGATTTAAGGCCGTTAGCGGAAACTTCTGTACATCTACTAGCAGCAAATCGCCACGACTGACGCCCTTAGCAATGGCTTCGTCACGCTTCACTAGAAATGATTCAGGCTGTAGGTCGGGGTCTAGGGCAACCTGGATGCGATCGCGATTCCCTCGCAAGTCTAAGTCCACGCCCTGCCCGTAGTTGAGATTGCCCCTGAGCGTGGGTTCAAAGGCAAACTGCGAAACGGCGAAGTCCTTTAGCGCCACAGTGGAACGCAGGTTAATGGCCTCTAACGTCCCGGTCACTCGTCCGGTCAGATTCGCGCGCCCCCTGACGGGAACGGCTGTAGGCGCAAAGGCAGAAAGCGATCGCAAGTCATAATCGCGGGCCAAAACGTTGAGACCCAGGCGCGACTTCTGCGGATCTTGAAGATTGGCTGTAATCGCACCATTGGCTCTGAACCCCGGTGCTGCCGCATCCTTAATAAGGAGCTGGCGACCGTTCCAGCCCACCGCCGTATTCAGCGGTCCTGCAAACAGCGACGGTCCCTGAGGCAAGCCCAGCCCAGAGAAACGAAGGTTACCATCAGCCCGAACCGTCTCAGCACTCAGTGACGCCAACGGCGCAGCAATATCAACGCTGCCGTCGAGCGCACCCCGCACATTTTCAGAAAAGTTGTTGAGCGCAATCCCCGCCAATTTGACATTAGCCTGCAGCCTTTGATCAATCAGCTGACCATTGACCCGAGCCGTACCGTTCGCCACCTGAGACACAATATTCTCGAAGGCAACGATACCGCTGCGTAGACGCAACGTTCCCGTCGTTGGGTAGGTGGCCTGACGCGCCTGGAAGTCAACTTTCGTTCTAATATCTTCTGGCTGACCGGAGAGATTGACCCGGGCAAAGACCGGCCCCACAGCAATAGGGGGAGAGGAGCCATAGAGTCGAGCAACAGCGTCACCCGGAACATTCCGGACGTCAATATTGGCAGCAACTTCTGCACCGGGCGTCAGATCATATCGGGCCTGCCCTGTAATCGTTCCGCCAGCCTGGGGTCGAGCATCAATCTGGGTGACCTGCAACAGGGGCGCGGCAAGCCGGAATTGAGCATTGACCCGTTCAAAAGGCACTCGGTCAATGGTGGTTCCTTCAGACGCCGCCACCTGTCCAGAAATCAGAGGCTTATCGATGGCCCCGGTGACGCGTAGCTCGGGTACCCGAATCTTGCCGACGATAGGGAACGGCAGCGTTTCAGGACCAATCCCTAGAGTATTGAGCGCTGTGTTGGCCTCTACAGCGGTCGTCTTGGCGATGATGTTGTAGCCCTTATCGATATCAATGACGCCATTGGCCTGCAGCGGCACCTGATCATAGCGAGCTGTAATGCCCGAAAGCTCAGTGGTCAAACCACCGGGGAAACGCACGAAGCCATTAGCGTTATAGAACGGCTTCGGCAAGCCCACGATTTGAGCATCAATTTTTTGCATCCGAGCCGTGCCGCGCACATTCGGACGCTTGTCCGGGCGAAGCTGAATATTGAGGTTGGCATCTACTCGCCCCGAGGCAATTTGCACCGGCAGCTCAAAGGCTCCATCCAAGATGGGAGCTGAAATATTGCGGGCCAACAGTAGAACATTAATTTTCTCTAGATCGAGGGACGTTTCTCCCCGTGTCCGCAAGCGGCCTCCAGAAGCGATTTTGCCCTGCGCTTCAAACTGAAGCCGACTTTTGTCTTCGATGAACTTCAGCTTGCCGCTGGTGTTGGTGAGGCGCTGCTGTTGCGATCGCCCATTTTGAAAAATTAGCTGCTCAGGAATGGCCAGATCGGCCCCCTGAAACTGAGCGTCGCCTCCGACTTTGGGCAGCTCATTTTCCGTGTAGGCCACCCGAAAATTGCTCTTGAGTCGCCGCGCCTTCACTCGAATATTTTGCTCAGGGATCTGAACGTCCGCTCTGGCAACATCAGCCTTACCTGTTACCTTAATCGGCTGGTTGGGCTGGTACTCTAAGTCAAAGTTGCCATCGACAATCCCAGAACGAATTCTAATCGGCAGCTCAGCGGGAACGAACCCCAGCAACGGCACCACGGCAAAATCTTGCGTTTTAAGATTGAGCTTCAGCGCTTGACTACCCTGCCGCCACTGACCATCAACGCGGGCAATACCGCCAGAGTCCAGTTCACCCTTACCTTTGACGCCGATCTGCTCTTCACTCAGCTCAACGACACCATCGACATCCTTAACCGTTCGTCCCGCCACCCCAAAGGGGGTAATCACAGCCTGTGCATTCTTGACCCGCAGCGTATCGAGCTGAATCTTCACCAGTGGATCGGAATCTTCCTCTTCGTCTAGAGCCGTCAGTATCCAACGTCCCTCGGCATCTTGATCAACGTTAAGCTTCGGGTCAACCAGCGTCACATCTAAGTTCAACGTCCGGGTCTGAAGCGTCTTCCAGATATCAAAGGAAACATCAACAGCCTCTGTTGTTGCCGTATCGTTGTCGATCACGTTTTTGCCATCGATTTGCGTTTCGTAGGCAGGCAATCCTGAAGGACCAAAGCGCATCCCCGTCAATGAGTACGACTCTAGCTCACCCACCTCAACGGGGCGATTGAGAGACTCACTCAACTGTGCAGAGATAAAGGGCGCTAGATCCTCATTAATGAAGACTAGCAATCGCCAACAGCCCACCGCAATCAGGGCCACCAGGACCAAGAGAGTTCCGATGACGGGCTTGCTAGAGAGGATTAACCAAAATCGACTTGACTGCTGAGGAGGCTCGCCTCCTGAGGGGGCAGTTTGGGACATGAAGCAAAGCTCTCTGATGGGGGGCGGTCGATGGGACTTACGCTACGCAATTTCCACGATCGTTGCATCAATCGTAAGGCAGATTTTTGAATCTACCTTACGAATAATATACCTACAAAGATATACGCTGCGGTTATCCAGCAACAGCAGCGGTTTTATCCAATCTGCTCCAGCCTACTGTCATAGGCAAGCTACTCACCTGTAATCGATAGTCCGTCAACCCACACATGAGGACAGACGCCACCGGGCATCACCTTGGCCTCCGGTTCCACATAGATGATGGCTTTCAACAGCTCACGGAAGTCACCGGCCACGGTAGCGGATTCAATGCTGACGCGCTTGCCTTTATTCACTAACCAGCCGTCAAAGGGCAGTGAGAAAGCACCTTGCAAGGCTTTGACTCCAGCATGAAGAGCCTGCAGATCATCAATGTATACGACGTTTTCGGCATTTTCTAAGCTGTAGGTTTGCTCTGCCGGTGCGCCAGGAGAGACGTGATAGAAGTGCGGTCCAACGGTGACCTTAGCGCCAATATTGGCATGACCCGTAGGCTGAGCGTTCATTCGCTTCGCGGTGCCTGCACTGTGCAGAAAGCTTTTGAGAATGCCGTTTTCGATCAGTGTGACGGGCCGCGTCGGTGTCCCTTCGTCATCAAAGGCTGTTTTGCCGATGTTGCCCGCGTGCAGCACGTCGTCGGTGACGGATAGGAGCGGTGAGGCGAGTTCAGTCCCCAACGAGTCTTCTGTAGATAGACTCCGCTTATCTAAAATGCTTTGGGCGTTGTAGAGATTAGAGAAAGCTCCGAGCAGGCTCAGGAAGGCTTCTGGCGAAAAGACCACTCTGTATTTGCCAGTCTCAATCTTGTCATAATCTAGATGGCTGACGGTCTTTTCGACGGTCTCGTCAAGACAACCCTGAATATCCAATTCGGCAAGATCTGCACTCACCCGGAAGGCTCCAGCGCTGCGAGGGCGCTTTCCTTCTTGCTCTGCCTTGCTGTAGAGATAGACGGAACTGAGCGATCGCGCTTCCTGTCGCATGGCTCCGGCACTGTTGAGGTAAAACCGTGCTGTATCCCTCTGCGCTAGACCGTTGTAGGGCACACCGTTAATTGCAGGGTGGGCTTCAAGAAGCTGCTTTTCAGCCCCTTTCAGATGCTCTAGCAAAGTTGGGATATCAGACTGAGGCACCTTCTGGTGGGTCACCTCTGGCAGGGGATCCTGGGCGGCAGGGCTGAAGTCAGCAACGTTCTCTTTAGCGCCAAAATGACTGGCTTCCTGGGCCAGTTCGAGCGCAGCCTCTAAGCCCGAGGGTTCAACGTCAGTGGTGGTGGTGACGCCCATTGTGTTGTCGTCATTCCAGACGCGCACCATGACGCTGGCTCGGTTGGAAGCTTTGACCTGCTTAGGGTCGCCGTGATCAACCTGAACGCTGGCTTCATCAACGGTGGAGCCGTAGATATCAAATTTTTTGATGCCCAGGGATTGGGCTTTTTGGGTTGCGATCGCAGCTAGTTCTGTAATGTTAGGCACGCCTAATATCCTTCTTCTCTTCTGAATATGACAATTAGCAGGGGTGGCAGAAATGCCAACTTATACGCCAGCGATGTATATCGCTGGCAGCGCAGTTAGAACTAACGACCGCCAACCGTAATCTCATCGACTTTGATGTGGGGCTGACCGACGGTGACATAAATGCTGCCGCTAATGGAGCCGCAGAAACCGGCTGCTAAACCCAAATCTTGAGAACTCATCGAAATTCTCTGCATGATGTCCTTAGCCTCACCAATCAAAGTGGCACCTTTAAGAGGCTTGGTAACTTTGCCGTTTTCAATTTGATAAGCTTCGTCCACTGAGAAGTTAAATTCTCCAGTGGGACCGACGCTACCGCCCCCCATCTTCTTGCAATAGATCCCCTTTTCAATAGAGCCAAAGATGTCTTCGTTCGTGAACTCGCCCGGCGCAATGTAGGTATTCCGCATTCGACTAGCGGCGGCGTAGGTATAGCCCTGGCGACGACCGCTGCCTGTGCGGGGATGTCCGGTTCTCATGCAGCCTGCGCGGTCAGAAAGGAAGTTCTTTAAGATACCGTTTTCAATCAGAAGCGTTCGCTGAACCGGCATTCCCTCATCATCCATATCAATGGTGCCAAAGGCATTGGCGGAAAGTCCTTCATCCCAAGCGGTTAGGTTCTCGTGGGCAATTTTCTCGCCCTTCTTCTCAGAGAAAGGGCTAGTCTTGCGCTCAATTTGAGTGGTTTCTAAGAGGTGACCGCAAGCTTCATGGAAAATGACGCCCCCGAATTCATTAGCCATCACCACAGGGTAATTTCCCGACTCTACGTAGTCTGCATGGAGCATATTACCCGCAGATTCTGCGACCTCTTGAGCATCGTCACCGTACTGCCAAGTGCGTAGAAAATTGGGATTATTGGTAGCCCCGACTCGTTTGTTGATGGAGGCGCGATCGCTTCCTTCTTCACACAGCAGGCTGTAGCCCACAGATTGAGTGAGGCGGATATCGCGGGCAAAAACGCCATCACTAGCGGCAACCAAAACCTCTTGCCAATCTCGGAAATAGGCGGCACGACGGGAGGCGACATGATCTGCAACCTGCGCTAGCTTGCCATTGGCAGCGAGGAGGACGTCGCCCATTTCTTGCATGGAGCTGCATTCTTTCAGCCAGTTATTTTTATCGCCAATGGTGGCGTAGTCCCGGAACAGCTCTAGATTAATCTCGGGGATAAAAGCGCTCGGGCTGGGCAAGCTCAGCCCCATAATGCCTAAAGCTTTTTCCAAGGCGGATTTCAGCCCCGTGAACGTCAGATCATTGGTGCTGACGTAGCAGTCTGCGGTACCGCGAAAGACGCGAACGCCTGCCCCCGTCACTAAACGCGGAGAAACACTACCAATGCCGTCATCTTCGGCGAGGCAGCTAATATAATTGACCCGCTCTAGAAAGAACTCTACGAAGTCTGCGCCTGCTGCACGTCCTAAGCCGAGCAATGTGGAGAGAGGGGCACGCCAGCTTTCGTCGAAACGATCGCGCTGAGCCTCGTACTGAAGCTCGGGGAGTTCTTTGGTCAGCAAGGTTGTTGAGGGCATATCGTGATCCTGAAGAGTTACGAAACGTAAAGATATCGTTTCCTCAGTCTAACAATTCCGGGTTGCCCTGCGGGTAGGGAATCACGATATACCCCGAAGTAATTTTTGTACGGAGGTCGCGGCTGGCTCGGACCTCTGAAAGCTCTAGGTCCGCCAATACTAAATTTCGCTGATGCCCCCAATACCACCAGTAAGCTGCGATGTAGGCACAGATTAAGCTATCGAGCTGATCTTCAACGGCTTTTAAATCGGTTCCTTTAGTCGGAAGTTCGGGAAGCTGTTCAACAGTAAGAGGCGGTTCCTGCTCAGGCAAACGCATCAGAATCAAATGGCGGAGGCGGTCGAGTTCAGCACGGCGCTCGGCAATCTTTCCTTTTTTGTATTTCAGAATTTGGGGCAGATCGAAAAGGCCAATCATGGCGGCGTGGGGATACACCTCAATTTGATAGCGGTCCAATTGCTGTGGCACGATTCCCGGAGCGTGATTGAATCCGCGATCGCAAAGGGACTGACTGAAACCAGTGGTGCGCTCAGCAAAAGAGGAGTTGAGGTTTGCAGGATAACAGCCCGCATGGTAGCGACCAAAGTATTTGTGGGCTTTGCGATCGCATCCCCGCATTCCCACTGGATTCGTAATCTGAGTCGGGGCATCCACCGCCACCATTCCAGAAGCATCCGGTGGAACCCAGTCATCGACCCAAGCGAGAATCTCAGGCATGGGTTGTAGGCAGTCAAGAGCAAGCAGATGAAGGCGATTGCTGCGCCACTCTAGGCAACATAGTCCCGTCGCCCCTGACACCCAACCCAAATCAACCCCGAGAAATCGCATATCGACACCAAGCTCAACCGCGTCAGACGAAAGACAACTTTTACTCAAACATAAAGATATACGAACTTATCTTTACGTACATCAAGAAGCATTGGCCATTGCCAAGCAAAGTAAAGGTTCATTATCCGACTGTCAAAAACAATTTTTTTGACGGGTAGCTTAAGTGCGGGAGCAGGAATTTAGATTTATTTTATTTTGTGAGAGTTAAATATATGGGTATTTGTGGGCAAAGCAACTCTAGCTCCCTTCGTTGTCTCTCTGGCCGTAACGTGAGGGAGCGTTCCCCTCAAGAGCAGAATTTTTCGCTAGAGCTACAGATACAGGCTGAGCGCGAGCAGCTACTGGCAGCTATGGCCCTACGTATTCGTCAATCGTTGAACCCCTCCGACATTCTTGAAGCAACGGTATCAGAGGTTCGCAGATTCCTTGAAGTTGAGCGGGCCATCGTTTATCGCTTTAACGCAGACTGGAGTGGTGTTGTCGTCGCCGAATCTGCCTCAGAACATTTGCCCTCTCTGCGAGGCCGCAGAATTCAGGACCACTGCTTTGCCCAAGACTGGACCTCTCGGTACATCAACGGTCGGGTACAGGCCACCCCTGACATCCATACAGCCGAAGATTTATCACCCTGCCATATTGCCCTACTGACGTCCCTCAACGTTAGAGCGAACTTAGTCGTTCCGATTATTCTAGAAACACAAGAGTCTGGTTCTTCTCTTGATAGAGCGTTTCGGATTGAGCAGCAGACAGAGCCAACAAAACGGCTCTGGGGTCTGTTGTCAGTTCAGCAAGCCTCGACACCTCACCAATGGCAAATCGCTGAGATTGACATCGTCGAGAAATTAGCCGTGCAGGTCGCCATTGCCCTGCAGCAGGCAAAGTTGTATACAGACGCCCAGGCAGAAATCATACGCCGGCAGCAGGCCGAGGCGAAGGTGCTGCGGATCAAAGCTCGACTAGAGGAGCAGGTTTATCAACAAACCGCTCAGTTAGAGGCTACAAACCGCGAACTCAAGCGTGAAATCGTAGAGCGGGAACAGCTAGAAGCCGATTTATTTCGAGAGAAAGAACTCGCCCAAATTACCTTAGAGTCCATTGGCGATGCGGTGATCACCACCGATTTGACGGGCAACGTCCAGTATCTCAATCCAGTGGCTGAAAAGCTGTTGGGGTGGTCGAAGGCTGAAATCAAGGGTCAGGCTTTCACCGACATCTTTCAAATTGTGCATGAGCAAACCCGTCAACCCGTTATCAATCCCGTCGAACAGGTTTTAAAGGAAAACAAAATTTGCTATCTGGCAGATCACACGGTCCTCATTTCCCGCGATGGCACTGAATATGGCATTGACGATTCAGCCGCCCCCATTCGAGATCGCAACGGGCAGCTCATCGGTGCCGTAGTCGTCTTCCACGACGCCACCCAATCTCGTCAACTCACCCAAAAGCTATCCTGGCAGGCCAGCCACGATCCGCTGACCGGCTTAGTCAACCGACGCGCCTTTAAGCAGCGGGTCACCCACCTGCTCGCCACCCAAGCAAATCAGGAGCACGCCCTGTTTTACCTCGACCTAGATCAGTTCAAAGTGGTGAATGATACCTGTGGCCACAGTGCCGGAGATCAGCTCCTGCGCCAGATCACCCGCGTCATGCAGCAGCGCGTGCGCTCCACCGATACCCTTGCTCGTTTGGGCGGCGATGAATTCGGCTTACTACTAGAGGGATGCTCACTCAAGCAGGCCACAGCCCTCGCTGAGTCCTTGCGGGCCATGATTGAAGCCTTCCGTTTTAACTGGGAAGACAAAACCTTTAATGTCGGCGTCAGCATCGGGGTCGTCGGTATCGATCACAATAATCAGAACTTAGCCACCATTCTCAGTGCTGCCGATGCAGCTTGCTACATGGCTAAATCCAAGGGCCGCAACCGCGTCCATGTTTGTCAGCGTCACGATGTCGAGCTGGCAGAGCAGCGGGGCCAGATGCAATGGGTCTCACGGCTCCATCAAGCCCTGGAACAGAATCATTTCCGCCTCTATGCCCAAGAGATTGTGCCCCTGCATCACTCTTCTTTAGCGCATCACTGTGAAATCTTGCTGAGGTTGTCCGATGTCCAGGGTGATGTGATCACGCCCGTCGCCTTTTTGCCTGCCGCAGAACGCTACGACCTAATGCCTGCAATCGATCGCTGGGTCGTCCACAACTTTTGTGTCCAGTATCAGCAGATGGCTCAGAAAAGAACAAGCTCCGCTTCTCCAGCTCTGTACAACATCAATCTGTCTGGGGCGAGTATCAAAAACGACAGCTTTCTCAGCTTCATCAAAGCGCAACTACTCAGATATCAGGTGCCACCGGAGCAAATCTGCTTTGAAATTACGGAAACGATAGCGATCTCAAATCTCAAGCAGGCCGTAGAGTTCATGCAAGACCTAAAGCAGTTTGGATGTCGTTTTGCTCTAGATGATTTCGGCAGTGGAATGAGTTCGTTAACCTATCTCAAGACATTGCCCGTCGACTACCTCAAAATTGACGGAAGCTTCGTTAAAAAGCTGGCTAGCAACCAAACAGACGTCGCTATTGTGGAATGCTTTAACCACCTCAGCCATCGACTGGGGATTCAGACCATTGCTGAATGTGTTGAAGACCAACAAACTATTAAACAGCTAAAGCTGATCGGGATTGATTTTGCCCAAGGCTATAGCATTGTCAAGCCTCATCTTCTATAGAACGTTGGCTTCTGACACTATCAATGCGCTCTCCAATAAACGGAATCATCCGTGGGTTAGCCATAGCCTGTATGATTGACTGCGACTAGAATCATTAAAATGCCCACTAACCAGAGATATAGCAGTGCCGAGTTAGGCTGAGCCTTGCTTAGCAAATCCAGCATTCAGCCATTTTAGTGGCTCAATTCATGCACGTACTGCTATAGCTCCCGGCTGGTCTGCGTTATCCGGTTTTTAACAGAGTTAGTGCCATGGAGAACATCCTACTTACCTTTGTGGTCACCGGACTGGCCCTGCTTTGCTTTATCTTCGAGTGGTTATCTCCTGATTTGACGGCCCTCTCTGTGATGGTGGTGCTGATGATGCTGCGGCTGGTCACCCCCGAAGAAGGCATTTCTGGCTTTAGCAACCCCGCCACCGTCACGGTGATGGCGATGTTTATTTTAAGCTCCGGCATTGCCCGAACCGGCGCGATTCAAATGGCCAGTGAGCTGTTGCTGAAGTGGGGCGGCAAAAAACCCTCACAGCAGATGTTGGCCCTGGGTGCCGTCATTGGACCTTTCACCGCCATCATTAATAACGTTGCCATTGTCTCGGTTTTCTTACCCGTGGTTGAAGACTGGAGCCGCAAGCAGAATATCTCGGTCTCCAGGCTGATGATTCCCCTCTCTTACATCACGATTTTGGGGGGCATGATCACGGTGTTGGGAACCTCTACCAATGTACTAGCCAGTGGTCTATCGGCAGAGTTAGGCTACGGTCCCTTTAATATTTTTCAGTTTACGGCCCTCAGCCTGCTGACCTTCTCGGCAGGGCTACTATACATGGCAACCATTGGTCATCGTCTGCTGCCCAATCGCAGAGTCGTATCTGATGACCTCAGCCAGGGCTACGGCCTCAAGGACTATGTAAGTGAGGTGGTGATTACGCCGCGTTCAACCTTGGCGGGGCAAACGGTTCGATCTAGTCAGCTCCAGCGATCCTACGATATTGACGTTCTGGAGATTATTCGTGATGACAACCACTTCCCACCGCCGCTCGCGGATAAGCCCCTAGAGGTCGGGGATATTTTGCTGGTGCGGGGCGGACGTGACGATTTGCTCAAGATTCGGGAGGGACAAGGGCTAGAAATTCTTCCAGATGTGCAGTTTGGGCAGAAATCTTGGCAGGCCGATCTCAATGCAGGTCAGGAAGGGGCGGCGGAGGCGATGGTGCTGGCCGATTCCCGCCTGATCGGTTCAACGCTTAAGGATCTCAGGTTTCGCCAGCGCTACAACTGTACGGTGCTGGCGCTACGACGGGGTCAAGAGCTGGTGCGCGATCGCTTGGGTAGAGTTCCGTTGCGATTTGGCGATTTGTTGCTGGTGCAGGGGCCCAACCAGAGTCTATTAGGTTTGCAGACCAGTCAAGATTTGCTGGTGATGGAGCGGCGCGAGGTGGAAAATATGCGCCGTGACCGAGCTGGGGTTGCGATCGCAATTACAGTCCTAGTCGTCTGCATCGCCGCCTTCAATTTATTCCCCATTCAGGTGACAGCCTTGGGCGGCGTCGTGCTGATGGTCCTCACCGGCTGCCTGAAAGCAGGTGAACTTTACCGCGCAATCCGCTGGGACGTTGTGTTTTTGCTGGCGGGCCTGATCCCGCTGGGGATCGCCATGAAAAATTCTGGAGCAACGCAGATCCTAGCCAATCAACTCATTCGCTTTGGTGGTGAGTTCTCCGGCTACTGGATTTTGACCTTCTTTTTTGTGATTACGGCACTGCTCACCGAGCTGCTGTCCAACAACGCCACCGTTCTCTTGATGCTTCCCGTTGCCGTGCAGGTGGCCCAAGAACTGGACTACAACCCCTTTGCCTTCATGCTAGTGGTCACCTTTGCCGCGTCTAACAGCTTCATGACCCCAATCGGGTATCAGACCAACACGATGGTTTATGGCGCAGGAGGCTATCGGTTTCTTGACTTCGTGCGCGTGGGGGGACCGCTCAGCATACTGATGGGACTGATCACCCCGCCTTTAATTATCTTGCTCTATGGACTTTAGGGTGACCCAATCCAAACCCCTTTTCCCTGCGGATTGATATATCCTTCCCGTTCTCCATAGCGGACCCAGGCTAGCCCCCCGTCAAAGGAACGAGCATCGTCGTATAAAACAGGCACCACCATACGGCCCTGCTGATTGATAAAGCCGTGCTTTTCCCCCACAGTGACCCAGGCCAGTCCCTCTGAGAAATGTCCGGCCCTGTCAAATTGCGGTTGAATGACGTACTGACCAGCAGGATCAATGAATCCATACTTGAAGCCAGAACGAACGAGGGCCAGCCCCTCAGAAAATGCCCAAGCTTTATCAAACTGATTGGGCAACGCCAACTGCCCTGCCAGCGTGATGAATTGCCATTTTTCACGGGTTTCCACTGCCGCTGTGCCCTCAGCAAAATCAGACCCATCCAAAAAGTTAGCGGGAATCACAAATTTGCCGGTGGTGTCAATGTAGCCAGCCAGCCCCTGATCAAACACCCGAGCACGGCCCTGGACAAAATCAAAGGCCAGATCAAACTGCGGCGGAATCGCGAGCTGCCCTGCTTTATTCAGGTAGCCGTACTTCTTTTGGTCAACCAAAACGCGCACCAGTCCCTCGGAGAAGTTGCCCCCGATGTAGTACTTGTATGGAATCACAAGCCGTCCGGTGGTGTTGATATAACCGACATCTTCTTCTAGCGCCACTGCTGCCAGCCCTTCAGAGAACGGCTCAGCCTGCGCATACTTTGGCGGGGCAATCCACTGACCACTGCGGTTGATATATCCCCACTTACCCTTGCTCTTCACCGCCGCAAATCCCTCCGAGAAGTCGCTTGCCTCCTCAAATTGGGGAGGGATGGAAAAAGCCCCGATCGTGTTGACAAAACCATACTTGCCTTCGCTCAAAGCCTTGAACAAAGATTTCGCAATGGGGCGTGGCGCGGCGGGCATTGCTGGGGCCGGGGGCAGCGATGGCAGAGACGTCTGCCCCTGAGCCGTAGCGGGAATCAGGATGCTACCGGTGGTGACAAGTCCCAGTAGCCCTAAGCGCAATTTTGAGTTAGACAGCATGGTGAAGGTCGATAAAAGTAATCGCAGATACAATATCGATGGTAGAAAATAATCTATTCGTTTCCCAAAAACTTGATGAATCGCTGTGGTAGGCTGCGTCAAGGTTCCTTTCAGTGGCCCTTTTGCCATGCCCGCTTCTTTCTGGTCTCAGGTCATCGAATTCTCACATGAGATTACTCAACGCGTGGGAGCACAGCTCCTGCTGGAATACGGTCAGGTGCAGGCCACGGCAAAGGATGATGGAAGCTTGGTGACCCGCTGCGATCGATGGGCGGATCAAGAGATTGGAGATGCGATCGCAACCACCTTCCCCGACCACGGCCTCCTCACTGAAGAGGGCACCCACCAGTTCCCCGATCGCGACTGGTGCTGGATCATCGACCCCATTGACGGCACCACCAACTTCACGCGGGGCATCCCCATCTGGGCAATTTCCCTGGGGCTGCTTTACAAAGGCACCCCCGTCTTCGGCTATGTCCATCTGCCCCCCTTAAATCAAACCTTTCACGGCTTCTGGAATGCCCCTGACCACACCAACAGCGCCTTCTTAAACAATGCTCCCATCCAAACCCGGACCGACGCTCCGGCCCCCAACCAATTTTTTAGCTTTTGCGCCCGCAGCACCGACATCCTAAAGCAGCCCTTCCCCTGCAAAGTTCGGATGCTGGGATCAGCCGCCTACAACGTCCTTACCGTAGCGGCGGGGATGACCCTCGGTGCCATCGAAGCCACCCCCAAAATTTGGGATATTGCGGCGGTGTGGCCCATCGTTCAAGCCGCTGGCGGCGCATGGCAGGCGCTGGAGCCTCATCCCATCTTTCCGCTGCAGGTGGGGCAAAGCTACGGCAATCGTCCTTACCCAACCCTAGTGGTGAGTCAAGCCCAGTGGCTCTCAGAATTTTTGCCCCTTGTTCAATGCGTGAGTTCAAATCTATGACCAATGCTCTGACCCTCCAGCAAGCCCACGATTTGCTGGTCATCTTTGAGACAGAATCAGAACCCACGCCCAACCTTCCAGAAACTCAGGCAGCCCTATGTCGGGTAATTGACGCCTCAGACGACCAAATTTTGGGTATTCTCGCCAGCACCTTTACTCAGGGAATCAGCGCCCTCAACGACTATGCCAAAGCCTTAGGGCACAGCATCTCTCAGCCGTTAGAGCCTGTCGAAGGCCCCATCTATATCAAATTCAACCCCCAAACCAATCTTTGCTATTGCGAAAGCTATACCGGCGAGCATCGCGGCGTTTTAGTGTCCTGCCAGTCCGCCGTTGAGGGAGGCCTTAATCATATGTACGGGCACCTGCCCCTCGACTTGTGGGCCTAGATTATCAGCAACAATATCTGTTCTCTGCCTTTTAAAAACACACATTGTGACAGGTAAGAAGCTAGAATCTTTGGAGCTTATTGAGCTGACTGCTCAAATCAATGACTGTGGGAGCCGATTGATGTCTGCTGCTGAGATCCTCTACGAAGGCAAAGCCAAGATTGTCTACAAGACCGACGATCCCAACATTTTGCTGGCTCACTTTAAAGATGATGCAACTGCCTACAATGCCCAGAAAAAGGGTCAGATTGTCGGCAAAGGCAAAATGAACTGCACCATTGCCGCTCATTTATTCCAGATGCTAGAGACCGCAGGCATCGCAACCCACTTCATCTCTCAAACAGCAGAGGACGATATGCAGGTCCGGGCGGTGAAAATTATCCCGCTAGAAGTTGTCGTCAGGAACATTGCTGCCGGCAGTCTCTGTCAACAGACAGGATTGGAACTCGGAACGGTTTTGAAAAAGCCACTGGTCGATTTTCACTATAAGAATGATGCCTTAGGCGATCCTCTGCTGACGCACGCACGCATCCTGCTGATGGAAGTTGTGACCGAAACACAGCTCAACCAGCTTATTGAGCGTGCACTTCAGATCAATCAAATTTTGGCTAACTTCTTCGAGAAGTGCCAAATCACTCTAGTGGACTTCAAGCTAGAGTTTGGCTGTGATGCCGATCAGGTGTTGCTGTTAGCCGATGAAATTAGCCCCGATACCTGTCGCCTTTGGCAGAAAGGAGAGAGTGATCCTAGCCGACGGGTCATGGATAAAGATCGGTTTCGACGCGATTTAGGCGATATTGAAAACGCCTACGCTCAAGTAATGAAGAGGGTTTTAGCGCAGTCGGCATAGTCTTGCCCAGCATCGTACGCTAGAATACTGCGTGCTGATGGTTGGGAGTGGGTGATCCCGGCTTAGCTATTGTCAAATTGTTAAGCGTTCATGTGGTGTGTGCAGTGGTTCAATCTAAATCATCAAAGCTCCAATCTGTCCCGTTTCTGTTGGGAACGACTCTGGCAGTCACGTCTATTCTAACGATTACAGGTGCAAAACGGGTCCGGGCAAACGTTCTGCAGGGTTCTGAAGAGAACGCAGCTCCGACCACACAACAGATCTTTAAGCGTGGGCAACTGCCAGTTGACGATCTAATCTCGCAAGCAGAAGACACAGAACAATCAGAAGCCGATGCCGAGACAGCAGAGCCAAACCCAACAGACCCTGCGGCAGAAGAATCAGAAGACGCAGCAGAAGCAACGGAGGGGTCAACGCCTGTTGTACCAGTGCCTGTTGCTCCTATTGAGCCAGCCGTTCCATCTCCATCTCTGCCCCCTGTTGCACCGGTAGATGAACCAACAAGGGGCGTTGAGGTTCCGATCACAGGCGACGAGCCACCGACAGAGACCGTAGAAGAAGAGATAGAAGCGGAAGTAGAAGAAGAGGTAGATGAGCTAGAAGGCGAGATAGAGACAGACGACTCAGAAGAAGAACCCACGATCGAGGCTCCACCGACAGGCGAACCATCTGTAGAGGACGGCGCACCAACTCCCCCCACGGACTCGGAAGATCTACCCGCCGTCCCCCCAGGACCAGGAGCACCAGAGGCACCGGCATTTCCTCCCCCACCCCCTGATGGAGCACCCACGCCCGGAGCTGAACCAGGGGCTGTTGAATCCACAGAACCAGAGCCAGAGGTGTTGGTTTCTGAAGTTGCAGTGGAAGGAGCTGATGGTGATCTAGCACTTACCGTCTATGAGGCGATTTCTACAAGGCCGGGGCAACCTTCGACGCGATCGCAAATCCAGTCCGACATCAACGCCATTTTTGCCACAGGTTTCTTTAACAACGTCCGGGCCGAACCTCAAGATACGCCCTTAGGTGTGCGAGTCACCTTCTTCGTGCAGCCAAACCCACCGCTGCGAGCCGTTCAGGTTGCAGGCAATCAGGTCTTAACCCAAGAAAAAGTAGACGAGATCTTTTCGCCTCAGTACGGTCGTATTCTCAATCTTAAAGAGCTGCAGACCGGCATTCAGGCCGTCAATAAGTACTACCAAGACGAAGGCTTCGTCCTCGCTCAGGTAGTTGGTACACCTCAAGTCGATGCAGACGGCACCGTCACCCTTCAGGTTGCGGAGGGCATCATCGAAGAAATTGATGTTCGCTACCTCAATGAAGATGGTGAACCGACCAAAGGCAAGACCCGAAAATTCATCATTACCCGTGAGCTAGACACCAAGCCAGGAGACGTTCTCAACCGCGACCTATTGCAAACCGATCTACAGAGAGTGTTTGGCTTAGGGCTATTTGAAGATGTGCAAGTCGCCCTCGAACCGGGGCAGGATCCGCGTAAGGTCTTGGTGAACCTCAACGTTCAGGAGCGCAGCACCGGTAGCTTCTCTGCGGGTGCAGGCTTTAGCTCTCGCAGTGGCTTCTTTGGAACCGGCTCTTATAATCAAAGCAATCTGGGCGGCAACAATCAAAACCTTGGCCTACAGCTTCAGCTGGGTACCCGTGAGCTGCTCTTTGACGTCAGCTTTACCGATCCCTGGATTGCCGGCGATCCCTACGGTACCTCATACACCGTCAACATCTTCAACCGCCTAACCACTCCCCTCGTCTTTGATGAAGGTCCTTTTGAAGATCTCGCTTCGTGCAACATCGATCCTGCCGCTGGCCCACTGGTTGACAGTCCTTGCGATGTAGAACTACCCAATGGCGACACCCCTCGCGTCAACCGGCTGGGGGCAGGCTTCTCCTTTACAAGGCCGCTGACGAAAACTCGTGCCAAACGTGCGAGAGCCTGGACAGCCTCTTTGGGCTTTCAGTATCAGAAGGTTTCTATTCGCGATAGCGACTTCGATCTATCTCCCGTCGATAACCTCGGCAACCCGCTCAGCTTTAGCGGCTCTGGGACAGATGATCTGTTTACGGTTCAATTTGGTCTAGGTCGGGATCAGCGGAACGATCCGGCCAATCCCACCAGCGGCTGGGCTGCCCGCTTTGGCATTGAGCAGTGGGTTCCGTTAGGACAAGGCAGCATCTTCGGGACTCGTTTGCGAGCCAGCTATAGTTACTTTTTGCCGGTCAGCTTGCTTCGTTTTACAGAAGGTCCACAGGCTTTAGCGTTCAACGTACAAGGCGGAACCGTTCTTGGTGATTTACCTCCCTATGAGGCTTTTACCCTTGGCGGCGCCTCCTCTGTACGCGGTTTCGATGAAGGGGATCTGGGTAGTGGCCGCAGCTTCCTACAGGCGACGGCTGAGTATCGGTTCCCACTACTTAAGTTTTTGGGCGGCATTCGTGGCGTCCTGTTCCTGGACTATGGGACCAACCTAGGCACTCAAGATAACGTGATCGGGAGTCCAGGACTGATTCGAGGTAAGCCTGGAGACGGTTTTGGTTATGGAGCGGGTCTACGCGTCAATACGCCCATTGGGCCAGTGCGGCTTGATTTCGGCCTCAACGATGAAGGAGACAATCAGTTCCACTTCGGATTTGGAGAACGGTTCTAATGCTCCCTGACCCCATCACCGTTCCGCAGGCTCTCTCTAACATGGGTGTAGATAGCGGAACACCGATGGGCTCATCTGATTTTATCCAGACCTTACGGCCGACCCTTGAAGGTTGCTCAGCCGTTGAATCCCAGCACCAGCAGACGCTGCGATCAACGCTGACTCTCTCTGGTGTGGGCCTCCATAGTGGTGAAGTAGCTCAGGTACAGCTCTGTCCTGCCCCTCCTGATGCAGGACGATATTTTGTACGGGTGGATCTGCCCAGCGCACCCAGAATTCCGGCCCAGGTTAAGCAGGTGAGTCAGACGGTTTTATCGACCGAACTGGCGCAAGGAGACGCCGCCGTTCGTACCGTTGAGCACTTACTCGCGGCACTGGCGGGCTTGGGCATCGATAATGTTCGGATAGAAATCAATGGCCCCGAAGTCCCTTTGCTTGACGGATCTTCTCTAGAGTGGGTGCAGAACATTGTTGATGTTGGTTGGGTTTCACAGTCGGTCCCTCGCTCGCAGCGCTCCTTGAAGGCACCTGAAATTGTGCAGCAGGATGAAGCATTTGTGGTCGCCCTGCCCTCATCGAAGATCCAATTGAGCTACGGGATTGATTTTCCCGACACCATTATTGGGTGCCAGTGGCATAGCACTCATCTATCAGATTTTGCTACAGAGATATCACCGGCTCGAACCTTTGGCTTAGCTTCTGATGTTGAGATGCTCCAGAACAGGGGGCTAATCAAAGGTGGTAGTCTAGAGAATGCTTTAGTCTGTACCCAAGAAGGCTGGCTTAACCCTCCCCTCAGGTACACCAATGAACCAGTCCGACATAAGCTGTTGGACTTAATTGGAGACTTAAGCCTATTGGGTGCTTTGCCCCGAGTTCATGTTGTGGCCTATAAGGCTAGTCATGCGCTCCACTTGCAACTGGCACGGCGCCTCTTACAGTCGACGACCCTGACACAGGCGTAGCCTGTTTCTAACGGCTGTGAGTGCTCTCTGCCCCTTGAATAAGATTTCGCCATGCCGACCGTAACTAACCCACCGTCTTCGCCACCCGCAACCAGCCCAGAGGCTGATTCATCTCCGGCACAAGAAGCCTCAACCTCGTTGACCATTGAACAAATTCAAGAGGTTCTTCCCCACCGCTATCCTTTTTTGCTGATTGATCGCATTCTAGAGCGCGTGCATGGTGAACGCGCCGTCGGCATCAAAAACGTCACCATCAATGAACCCTTCTTTCAAGGACATTTCCCAGGTCGCCCGATTATGCCGGGTGTTCTGATCGTGGAAGCCATGGCTCAGGTGGGCGGGGTTGTGCTATCCGATGTACCCGAGATGCGAGGTCGCCTATCTCTGTTTGCAGGAATTGATAAAGTTCGATTTCGGCGTCAGGTTGTACCAGGAGATCAGCTAGTGATCACGGTGGAGCTATTGAGTATCAAACGGCGCCGTTTTGGCTCCATGCAGTCTCGCGCAGAGGTTGATGGTCAACTCGCCTGCCAGGGAGAACTCATGTTTGCACTGGTTGATAATTAGACATTTCAAGGGGTGAGGGATTCGGTGAACGATTAGCAATTGACGTATACCCATTAGCCATTCTCAGCTAACCGTTAACAGCCAGCCATGACAACGTTGATTCATCCCACTGCCGTTATTCATCCCAGCGCTCAACTGGATACGACCGTTCAGATCGGGCCATATGCTGTGATTGGTGAGCATGTTAAAGTTGGCCCCCAGACTAAGGTGGGGGCACATGTTGTGATTGATGGCTGGACGGAGATTGGCTGTGATAATCAAATCTTCTCTGGCGCAGTGATTGGATTAGAGCCCCAGGATTTGAAATACGCTGGGGCTGAGAGCTACGTCAAAATTGGCGATCGCAACTTAATTCGCGAATACGTCACCATCAACCGAGCAACAGCCGAGCAGGAAGTCACTCAGATTGGCAATGACAATCTGCTGATGGCTTACGTCCATGTGGGCCACAACTGCTTGGTTGAGAACGAAGTCATTATCGCCAACGCCGTTGCCCTCAGCGGTCACGTCACCCTAGAATCTCGGGCACGAATTAGCGGTGTCTTAGGCATCCATCAGTTTGTCCATATTGGGCGCTTAGCCATGGTCGGCGGCATGAGCCGGATCACGCGGGACGTGCCACCCTACATGCTGATAGAAGGCAATCCAGCTCGGATTCGCTCTTTAAATCAGGTGGGACTCAGGCGAGCTGGCATCAGTGAAATAGCCAACGGCGAAGTTCAGCGCTCCCTCAAGAAAGCCTTTCGACTGCTCTATCGATCGGGCCTAACGCTCAATCAAGCACTGGAGCAGATGGCTTGGCTACCGGAACATGAGCTAATTCAGCATCTTGAGCATTTTCTCAAGCAGTCTCAGGCGTCTGGGCGACGGGGATTAACGCCCGGGCGTTTCGGCTCTCTGACCCACTAATGGCTCATCCCTGCCGCATCTTGATCAGCACCGGAGAAGTCTCGGGCGATCTGCAGGGCAGCTTGTTGATTACGGCCCTCCAGACGCAGGCCCAGCAGGCGCAGCTTGAGTTAGAGATCGTGGCCTTGGGCGGAAATCGCATGGCGGCTGCGGGTGCCCAACTGCTCGGAAACACTCTCAGTCTTGGTTCTGTCGGTCTCATGGAGTCTCTGCGCTACGTGTGGCCTAGCCTACGCCTGCAGCGACAGGTTCGTCAGTATCTGCAAACCCACCCTCCCGATCTGGTCGTGCTGATCGACTATGCGGGGGTCAATCTGCCCATGGGCCGATATCTGAAGCGTCATTTCAACGTTCCGATTTTGTACTATATTGCCCCCCAAGCCTGGGTTGTCTCGAACCCCACCAAAGCGACGCGGCAGGTGGTGGACTTAGTGGATGAAGTGATTGCCATTTTTCCCCGCGAGGCCCAACACTTTTCTGAGAATGGGGCCTCTGTGACCTGGGTGGGGCACCCCCTGGTTGACCGGATGCAGCAGGCACCAACTCGAGAGGCGGCTCGATCACAGCTCGGCATTCCTGAAACTCAAACAGCCATTGCCCTAGTCCCGGCCTCTCGGCAGCAGGAAATTGATTACTTGCTACCCACAATCTGCGCGGCGGCACGGCAAATTCAGACTCAGAGTCCCCAAGTCCATTTCTGGATTCCTGTTTCTTTGGATCAGTATCGGCCCACGATTCTAAAGGCGGTGGAGGATTACGGACTACGGGCTACGCTGACCTCAGAATCACAGCTCACCCTAGCAGCGGCAGATGTAGCAATTGTAAAATCAGGGACCGTCAATTTAGAAGCAGCCCTGTTAGGTATACCGCAGGTCGTACTCTATCGACTGCATCCCTTCAGCTACTGGATTTTTCGCCATGTGCTGCGATACGATATCCCGTTCATTTGTCCGGTGAATCTAGTGACGGGACAGCTCACCGTACCTGAATTGCTCCAGGAACAAGCGACCCCCGAACGGGTGGTCGCCGCGACGCTATCGCTGCTGAAGCCACAGGGCCGACAGCAAGTTTTAGAGGGCTATGAACATCTGAGAAAACTGCTGGGGGAAGCCGGGAGCGTTCAGCGAGCTGCGGGGCGGATAGTGACCTATCTTATTAATAGCGAGGCGACTGCTTGCGGAGTGTCTGAATAGCGAGGAGAGCATCGAGAAGCTTCTGCTGCTGAATCTCGGGCCAGTCCAGAATCTGGAGGACGCTTTTAACCTTTGTGGTGACAACAATCAGATTGTTGAATAACTGGGGTTCAGGGAACCCTGCCAACAGATCAATCGCTCCCTGGTGAATAGCCCATTTGCGCTCTGAGTCTGAGACTTCAGTGCGCTTACCGCTCATCAGGACAACTTTAATTTGGGGGTAAGTGTCTCGGCACCAACGGCAGAAATGATAGGGATTATCTCGAATTCCGGTCATATCTAGCAAAAGTAAATCTGGGAGATCCTGAGAGGCTGCTCTGTGGGTTAATAAATTGGACAGATTAGTACTGGGGTTGAGATGGGCAACGGCAACACCCTGTGAGGTAAGAACCTCTTGCCATACTTTACTTTGCAAGGCTGAAGAATGCAGCATCAGTATCGTTTTGCGGGGCGGAGACGGCAGCGCCTCTTCGAGGCGACTTCCCTGAAACTCAAGCTGAATGCGCCCCATCGTCAGCCGATCGCCGTGCTGGAGGATATGAGACATGACAATGCGCTTGCCATTTACAAAGGATCCGTTGCCGCTGCCTACATCTGCAACGCGATACTCTCCTGGACCTTGATGCTGAATTTTTGCATGGTGACGAGACACCGTATGCTCATCGAGAATGATGTCATTCTCTGGCCCTCGCCCCACGGTCCATACATCTTGATCCTCCAGGGAAATGATTGATGCCCCTGTGGCGTTGTGGATAATCAGTTGTGGTGTAAACGAGGTACCCATAGGCTGGTGCTGGAGTCAAGATAGTCTGAAGCAGCTATCTTAAATATTGATCCTAAGTCCTGTTGTCCATCATTACACTCAGGGTTCCCTGCAAGATAGGCTTAGAAACGGTCGAATGAAAAAATTTCCTTTAGTTGCGCCTAGAAAGGCTCAAGATGCGATGCCTATGCAGCGGATTATCGGTCTAACGGGTGGGATTGCAACGGGTAAGACGACGGTGGCTGATTATTTAGCAACTCAGTATGCGCTGCCCATTTTAGATGCTGATCACTATGCGCGGGAAGCGGTACAGCCTGGTAGTCCTATTCTGCAGCAGATTTGCGATCGCAACGGTCCCTCTATCCTTCAGGCTGATGGCACCCTTGACCGCCAGCGCCTGGGAGATCTCATTTTTTCAAATTCAGAAGAACGTCAGTGGCTAGAGGAACAGATTCATCCCTTTGTTTGCGATCGCATCCACCAAATCCTCCAACTTCACCTTCAAGAACCGATTGTCGTCCTCGTCATCCCGCTTTTATTTGAAGCCCAGATGACCCACCTCGTCTCAGAAATCTGGGTTGTGCATTGCCACCCCGAACAACAAAAACAGCGGCTCATGGCTCGCAATCAGCTCACCCCAACACAAGCCGAGGCCCGTATTAAAAGTCAAATAGCCCTGACAGAAAAGATCGCTCAAGCCACTGTTGCCTTGGACAATTCTAAGGATGCAGCCACGCTGCTGCGACAGGTGGATCAGGCCATCAAGATCGCACCGACTTCTGGCGACTAGTGGTTTTATCGAGCGCTTTTTTACCCCGCTTTTTCTTGCCCTGCCTCAGTGCAGTCGCCTCCTGAAGCAGCGTATCAACGAAAGGAAGCGCCCCCTCAGCAGACTGTCCTCCAGCAATTTCGGCCAGTGCCTGTCGCCGCTCGGGAGCCTCCAGCGCCGTCACTCGAACAACGGTTCGCTCGTGGGCCTGCTCGGCATCTAAAACCTGCTTCGCCACTTGAAAATGCTGGTCGGCCATCGCCGCCACAATGGGCTGGTGCGTTACACACAGAACCTGATGATGTTTACCGAGGGCATGAAGCTTAGTCGCAATGGACTGCGCCACCTGCCCCGAGACCCCCACATCAATTTCGTCAAACACCAAGGTATCTACGTCTTCGATTTGTGAGAAGCAGGCCTTAAGCGCTAGCAGGAATCGGCTCATTTCTCCTCCTGAAGCGGTTTCAGACACTGGCTGTAGCGGTTCACCAGGGTTGGGGCTAAACAAAAACTGAATCAGATCGCTGCCGTGAGCCGCCGGGGCCGTAGGCTGTAGAGCAACCTGGAACTGTACCTTATCCATTGCCAGTGGCTTTAGCTCTAAGAGCAGCCGGTCTGCTAGCGTCTGGGCTGCAGCTTGCCGGAGCTGGGTCAGTTGGACGCAGGCTTCAGTAAGTTCTTTTTGGGAGACCTGATAGCGCTGCTCCAGTCCCTCTAAAGACTGTTCATCGCCGCCGAGGACCGCTAGCTCCGCCGAGATCCGCTGATGGTGAGCAATGGCATCAGCCAGGGTCGGCCCGTATTTTCGACAAATCTGCTTGAGCTGCGTCAGCCGATCTTCAACATCCTGCAAGCGCTGGGGATCGGTCTCCAAGTCAGCACCATAGGCATTAATCTGCAGTCCTGCTTCTTGCACTTGCGTTAACGCTTCCTGCACCAGCTCTAAGATGGGCTGAATTTGAGCATCGTAGGTGCCCATTTCCGTTAGCGTCGCCTCGGCCTTGCCCAAGAGATCGGAGCAGGCCGCGCCCTGTTCTTGTTCATAGAGGGCTTCATAAACCTGCTGACTCTGAAGCTGCAGTTCGACGCTGTGGCCGAGACGCTGGGATTCCTGGATTAGATTGTCTTGCTCGTCAGCTTCTGTTAACTGGGCCTGTTCTAAATCCTCTAGCTGATACTTGAGCAAATCAATCTGCTGCAGTCGCTGCTGATCGTTGGCACGATACTGCTCTAGAGCCTGCTGTGCCTGCTGAAACTGGGCAAAAGCGAGCGCCACCGTTCGCCGTAGATCGAGGACTTTGGCCCCTCCAAAGTGGTCGAGCCAGTCTCGCTGGCGATTGGCCCGCCCTAAGTGGACCGTCTGGCCTTGGGCCGTAATATCCACCAGATGTTCCCGGAGTCCGGCCATCTGCTGCTTGTTTATCACAACACCGTTCACCCGAGACCGACTGCGAAGCTTCTCCTGCTGGTTCGAGATCTCTCGACTGCAGATTAGGACACCGTCATCGAGTTCATCAATTTCAGCGGCGGTGAGCCAGTCCTTCAGAATAGGGCTGAGCTGGAAGCTGGCCTCTAGAAGTGCGCGGTGGCTGCCGGTGCGGAGGATGCGATCGCTAATCTTGCCGCCCAAAATAATATCAATGGCGTCCAGAATAATCGATTTGCCTGCACCTGTCTCACCTGTCAAGACATTTAAACCAGCCCCAAACTCTAGAGTGAGGCTATCAATGAGCGCAAAATTTTCAATTTGCAACGACAGCAGCATGGAGACAGATCTCAGCAGTGACAGCCTTGATTCTATAGGTTCTTGAGTGTCATAGTAATTTGTCGAACCTTGGTATGCGACCTGCGATGACTGATCAGCCCTCTCTGTTCTCGGATGACCAACTACACCAGATCCGTGCCAGTCGGTTCCGTAGCCGTGAACCCGTCGCTCAGATCAGCGCCTACGCCCTCAAAAGCTGGAAGCAGCGAGTCCACAATTTTCAAGATCAGATTCAACTAAGCGCACCGGTACAGCAAGGTTCTCTTTTTGACCTTGCCCCACCCCATGCAGACCCTGACAGTATTGACCCATTCCAGCTCCCCCAGCAAAACACCGAGTTCTGGAAGGGGGCATTCGAAGATGTTGGCGTCGCCGCCCTCTATTTCGTCCTCGATCAAACCGATTCGCTACTGCTCTATGTCGGAGAGACCTGTCACTCCAATACTCGCTGGAAAGGTGAGCATGACTGCAAGCGCTATCTACAGAACTACGTAGCGGCCCATCGCCCCCATGATTTGTCCGTTGCGGTCAGCATTGGCTTCTGGCGCGATGCCCCAGCGGAGACGAAGCCCCGGCAGCAGCTAGAGCAGGCTTTGATTCAAAAGTGGCGCGCTCCCTTTAACAAAGAGAACTGGCGACATTGGGGAACGCCGTTTGTCGGCGGTAAAAAGTAGCCCTCAGATAACAGACCCCCAGCTCCGACTTCAGAGCTGGGGGCAAGATGCTAGCTATCGCTGACCTTGAACTCTTAAGGAGCAGGTACGCCTTCAGGGGCAGGTGAAGCTGCGGGAGCGACTTCTTCAGCCGCTTCAGGCAATTCAGATTCAGGTACTGCTTCCGACTCAGGAGCAGGTGCTGCCTCAGGGGCGGGCGCTGCTTCAGGGGCCTCTTGAGGCGCAGCCTCGGCACCACCTGTGGCAGCGGCGGGCAGGATCACTTGATCAACCACATGAATGACGCCATTGGACGCTTCAACATCAGGAGAGACAACGGAAGCATTGTTCACCTTAACGGCTCCGTCTTCAACGGCGATAGTGACGCTGGAACCCTGGACGGTTGCAACATCTCCAGGTGTGATGTCTGCTGACTTCACTTCACCTGGAACCACGTGATAGGTTAGCAATGCTGCAAGCTGCTCTTTGTTCTCAGGCTTTAGTAAGGCTTCAACAACGCCCTCAGGAAGCGCCGCGAAGGCTTCGTCTGTGGGAGCAAAAACGGTGAAGGGTCCCTCGCCCTGCAGCGTCTCAGTTAGACCAGCAGCCTCTAGAGCCGCAGCCAAGGTATTAAAAGAGCCTGCATCGGCAGCAACAGATACGATATCTTTGGATTGCTCTTCTGCGTGAACCGCAACAGGAGCGGCCAGTGCTAGGCCAGTCACTGGCGCTAGCAGTAGAGAAAAGGCGATAAAATTATTACGCATTGTTAATAGACCTACATAACTCCTTACAGAACTTCACTTTATGAGTTCTGAGTGAAGAACCTGTGAATCAGTCGGCTATTGCGCTCTGATGCTCCTAAGAAAGTTGTCTAGGTTTGCGAACTCTAAGTGTGATTCCATTCCTTTGCTCTACGTTCAAAATATTGTTGATGAAGCTCTATCAAGGCCAGAATATTCAGCGGTTTTGCGATCGCACCTATGATGTCTTGCTTCAGTCTCAAGCTGAGCACAATTTGCTGCTTGCTATTTTGCAGACGTTGGAGCGGCGATCTCAAACCGATGACGCTTTGCCTTACCTGGCATGGATTGAAGAGAACCAGGCTGTTCAGAGCATTGCCGTTCATATACCGCGCCGCAATGTGGTGCTTTCTAAGATGTCTGAGGTTGAGACAGCTCTTTTTGCAGAAGATATCTCTAGGTCTGGACGATGGCCTCCCGGTGTGGCAGGGTTACCCGATGAGGTGCAGATATTTGTGCAGACTTGGCAGCAGCTTACGCAGCAACCTGCTTGGGTAGCAATGGAAATGTATGTCCATCAGCTAACGCAGGTCAAATCGATTGTGCCCTGTCGCGGACGGCTGCGGGTGGCGGAGAGTTGCGATCGCAACCAAGTCCTTGCTTGGTCTCAGGCCTTTGATCAAGAGGCATTTGGCCAAGTCCAAGCCTGGACCGAGCAAGTAGTCGACCGCCAGCTCCAGCAAGAGAACATTTACCTTTGGGAAGACGACAAACCCGTCTCAATGGCAATGGGACGTGGCTCAACACCTGGGGGAGGGCACCTTGGTCCGGTCTATACGCCACCCGAATATCGCCGTCAAGGCTACGCAACAGCCTGCGTGACAGCTCTCAGTCAGCGTTTATTAGATCAGGGGCATTCGTCCTGCTTTCTCTTCACTGATCAGGCCAACTCCACCTCCAATCACATCTACCAAGCGATTGGCTATCAGCGCAGATGTGACTGGCTTGACTATCGGTTTGGCAAACCAAACTAACGACGGTACTCAATGCGAACTTGGGTGATAGCTGGATCACCTTCAAGAAATTGCGCTCGGTTGACTTCTTTGAGACCTTGCTTTGCAAATTCGGCTAGTTCTGACTCTGATAACGGCCAGGGCGGACCCTCCGGCGCTGCTTCATCTTCACGGAGACGGGTAACAACAAGGAGTGTCCCTTGAGGGGCGACGAGTCTTGAGATGGATTGGATGGCTTGAGATCGCACCTCCAGCGGCAGCGCTTGAATATTGCGGCATTCAAAGACAAACTCAGCCGGTTCCCAGTTGGATTCTAAATTCAGGAGATCGGCGACAGCGTAGTGAACATCAGACTGCGGAAAGCGTTTTTGGCACCATGCGATCGCCGTGGGCGAAACATCAAACGCTCTGACTCCATAACCAAGTTCTTGTAATCGCTCAGCATCATCTCCCAGACCACAGCCAATAACCAGTGCAGAGGTTGGGGCTTGAAGCTGGGATTGCTGACTCAACCAATCCTGAAGATAGGGATGGGGAGCCAGCTTCGCCCAAGGAACCTGAGCTGTATCACCCTGAGCTTTCTGATAAAGAACATCAAACCAACCAGTCGGATCAGTTGATGCTGTTGCTGATAATTGCTGAACTGTTTGCCGTAAGGTCTCGGGTTGCTGTTCGAACATAAAAAGGAGGCAATGAGTCCGTATTGTGGCCCATCAGGGCCGAGTAAGATATCTGTTATCTGTATCTTCAAGGAACTCTTTTACAGTAGCAAGGTTAAACACTGCTGCTGTGTCAATGAATAACTCAAACAGCTAAGCTACTCTGCTTCAATCCAGTTCTTAGAACGATCCACAGCTTTTTGCCAAGTTTTAAAATTCTTCTGCGCTTGAGCCGCTCCAGCCCCCGGCTCGAAGACTCTATCAATCTTACGGTCATTGACCAATTGTTGATAGTCTTGCCAAAAGCCCACAGCCAAGCCAGCCCCGAAAGCAGCTCCCTGAGCCGTAGCGTCTAACACTGCAGGGCGTTCGACCGGAATACCCAAAACATCGGCCTGCATCTGCATTAGAAAATCATTCTGACAGGCACCGCCATCGACCTTCAGCATTTGAATGGGGTCGCCGCAGTCTTCATTGACGGCCTCCACCACTTCTCGGGCCTGAAAGGCAATCGCTTCCAACACAGACCGCACCATATGCTCCCGCTGTACGCCCCGCGTAATTCCAAAAAATGCACCTCGGGCATCCATATCCCAGTGAGGAGCACCAAGACCGCTGAGTGCTGGAACGAAATAGACGCCGCCATTGTCGTCTACTTGTTTTGCGAGTCCTTCCGTTTCTTCAGCACTGCTGATCAGCTTAAGGCCGTCTCTGAGCCATTGAACGCAGGCTCCGGCAGTGAACATGCTGCCTTCTAGAGCATAGTGAACGGGGGCATCACCTCGACTCCAGGCGATTGTGGACAGGAGTTTGTGTTGCGATCTCGTTATTTCATTCCCCGTCTGAGTTACCAAGAAACAGCCAGTACCGTAGGTGCATTTGAGCAGGCCAGGGCGATCGCAACCGTGGGCAAACAGTGCCGCCTGCTGATCACCAAAGATCGCTGCAATCGGAAGCTCAGTCCCTAGCAGCTCAGCATCTGTGCGGCCAAACTCACCCAGGCTGGGCTGAAGCCGCGGCAAAATATGGCGTGGAATATCAAAGATATCGAGTAAATGCTGATCCCATTCTCGCTTCTCTAAATTGAGCAACATTGTGCGGCTAGCATTGCTGTGATCTGTGGCGTGGACCTTACCGCCCGTTAGATTCCACAGTGCCCAAGTGTCGATTGTTCCTGCGAGCACGTTGCTGAGATCAACCTTCTGTTCCCTCGCATAATCCAGAAGCCACGCCAGTTTGGTGGCCGAGAAATAGGCGTCAAGGACTAGACCGGTGCGATCGTAAATTTCCTTCGTATGCTCAGCGAGCTTCTGGCACCGATCTGCCGTTCGACGATCCTGCCAAACGATTGCATTGTGTAGAGGCTGCCCCGTGTTCTTATCCCACAGCAGACAGGTCTCGCGCTGTACCGTTAGACCGATCGCCGCCACCTGACTGGCTTCCACATTGGCCTGCTGCAGAACATCCTGCATTGCCCAGCGCGTGTCTCGCCAAATATCGCGGGCATCATGCTCAACCCATCCAGGCTTAGGGTAGTGCTGCGGCAGCTCTCTGTAAGCTTGGGTCAATGGCTCACCCGCAGCATCAAAAAGGATGGCTCGATTACCTGTCGTGCCTAGATCCAGGGCCATGACATACTCTGCGGTAGACATAGTGCCGCCTCATTACTCAACAACCTTAGTCAACAGTAAACCTTGGCTGTCCTGAAGCTCAAATGTTTACAGATATTTTCCAGTCGGTCATGCCACGCTGTTCCTTGGGTCGGAGACGCGATCGTTTCGTTCAATCCAGTATGAAATCAGGAGCATCGACTCGATACACATCCATTTCTACTTCATGAAAAATCGTTGTTCTCTTGTATCGCATACCTATTTTTTCAAGCACCCTAATTGACGCCGTATTTTCCCGTTCTACAATGCCGAGGATGTATGGAAGCTTGAACTGCTCAAATCCATATTGAATTGCTGCTGACGCACCTTCAGTTGCTAAACCCTGCCCCCAAAGCTCGGAATCTAGCCGATACCCCAATTCTTTCTCATTATTGCCATCTATTTGCTTCACGGCTAGTCCGTAATAGCCAATTAATTTCTGATGATCCTTGAGAAGAACCGCCCATTTACCAAATCCAAATTCTCTGTAGCAGGCGATAAAACTTTCAACTTTTTCTTGCGTCTGGCTGATCGAAACAACGCCAGTTGGAGAAAACGTCATGACTTTTGGATCTGCAAGTATCGGTGCAAGATCTTGGACGTCTTCTTTCCGAAGTTCTCGAAGAACAAGCCGCTGAGTCTCTAGCCACATATTGCCTAGTTCCCCAGCCTGAGACACTTCACAATAGCGTAGCTTACAGACGTAGAGACTGTGCCACTAAGAACCTATCAATCCTGGCAAATTTAGAGCAACTGTTTGTGTCGCGGCAGAAATACGGCTGTCCCATTACTCAATAATCTTAGTCAGCAACAAGCCCTGACTGTCCTGAAGCTCAAATGTCTGTAAATCTTTTGCTGAGTCACCAATCTCTAGGCCAGGGGTTTTGAATACAACCTGCCATTCCTCTAGATCAAGCTGTAGCCAATCCCCCAGAGTCGCTGTGGCGGGTTCTCCGCCCATGTGAGTAATCATGGCAAACTGTCTAGACTGAGACTCATCAGTCTCGTCGGTTGGCTGTGTTCTCAACCCATAGAAAAGCGTATGATCCTCACCGCTAATATGGTTGAACCGATCAGTCCCGGATAGATTTTTGATAAGCCAAGGGTGCTCTATCCGAAACTGACGGAGAGCTAAATTAAACGCCACCTGCTCTGACTGAAGATTAGCGTGCCAATGGCTGACGTTGGCAAACTCATGCACATCCTTCATAAATGCCTTCGCAAACTGCTGCAGTTTGGGCACATCAAGGTCCTGTAAAAAGCTTGGTGCAGTGGGATGCTTTAAGTCTTTAATCGCTTCAAGATCACACTCGCCCGCGCCTCCCCCTAGACACCGCTGACAAACTTCAGCAATGGTGTCGAGATCATAGTGCGTCTGGCTCATCGCAATCTGGAGCGCTCGTGTAAAGCCTCTCAGAGGCCCTAACTCTGTAAATCCTAGGTCTTTCAACGCCTTGAAAAAATTCGGTTGCTCATAAAGGTCATCATCCACCTGCCAGTCCAGCACACCGGCTTCTTCTGAGACCACCTTCACGGCATAGCGCTCATCGGTATTACGGAAAAAGCCCCATCCGCCCCGAAAATGCGCGTTCAAGAACTCCATCGGCAAGCCCGGACTAAAGCCCAACACCCACAGCGTAATCGCCGGATTATCGTAAGCATTGTTCAACACCTCAACCAGCGTTGAACCCAGATTCCAGTTGATAGGTCCGGCCGGATCTACCTGATTCCCTCGACGCACGGTGTCATGATTGGCACATCCGGTAATCCAGTTTTCACCCTGGAACATTACCTCACAAACCCGCGACCACTTCTGGTCCCAAAAGCCTTCCAGGGCTGGGGTGTTGTGGGCAAAAATGAGCGGTCCCCACTGAAAGGACTCGGGCTTAATTTCAATTAAATCTCGATAGGTTGAAGTCTCTTCCCATCCTTCCTGCGGCCAGGGACGACCATCTTCATAGATCGTAAACATCAGTCGCTGATAGCCGCCCACATCCTGAATCACATCGCCCATCGCCTGCAGATAGGCATCGTCGTACTCCACAATGCCCGACAGTGGGTTGAAGAACTTGAAGTCTTGACCGCCATCCACGCGGATACCGTCAGCCCCAGTATTGATTTTTCGCCGCTGCATCTCTAGCAGAATGGCGCGCACGGGGGGAAGCTGATGGTTTAGATCTTGCCCATACATATTGGGGCCCTTAAGGTACTGACGATTGAGCAGTTCTTCACACTGGTTGTCAGCATGACCGTAGACTAAATCGTAAATAAGCTGGATCGGACCGCTTGGGAAAGTGTGTAGCGTTGCTGCGAAGTCAATTAGCTCATCAGGCCTTAAGCTACCCAGCATCGAGGGACTAACTGCGGCAGACCCGGCAATAGGAATGTCATAGCCCCAGTTTTGGGTGTTGGGCTTTCGCAAAGTGACCCAAACCTTGGCCTTCTTAACCTCAGAGAGGGCAAAAAACTCGTGAACGGTGTTGTTGCCCTCGTATCGATATTCAATAGGTGGCTCTATCGGCAAGAGCTGAATAGCGTCATAGCCAATGTAATTTTGTTCTGCAGAAGTGAGCTTCTTACCCTTTTCGATCTTGGTTGCAATGTTCTTATAGAGCTTATTAAGCCCTTCAATTGTCCCTTCAGGACTAGCAGTCCTCGCATGTAGCTGCAGCATACAGCGCGGCGCTTCAACGCGAGGAATGACGACGGACTCTTCTTCTAGGTCAGAGGCCAGCAATCCTGCTGCGGCATGGGTTTCAACCCCGGTCTCTTTAAAGTAATCTAGATCGGCACGTCCTTCGTGCAGGGAATTGAGATCATAAAGTTCAGCTGGCGCAAAGACCCCGTAGGGCAAGGAGTAGGCCAGCAGATCTCGCACGACATATATCTGAAGCTGAGCATCTCGGTATCGCAGCCAATACAGCGAACCCGCCTGATCGCGACGACCGGGCTGAAGACCCGCCACAACCCCCCAGACATATTCCCCCTGCTGCACTAAGGGGAGGCGATCGCAACGCATCGAGACCTGCTGCTCAGGCGCCCGGAAGTCAATCGGCTCTAGGGGCGTAAACACTTCTAGATAGATGTCGCGCTCGGACAGCATGATTTCACCCGCCAATTCCGGCGTCCAGAAGCCAATCTCTGTCAGGCCATCAGGACGGTAATGAGCGCCCAAACGAGTAGCTAAACGCTGCCCCTTCGTAAAGCTAAGCGCATCCGAATTCGTGATCTCTAAAGCCCAGTCCAGCAGAGCTAACGTCTCATCTTTCACGAGCGTTAGCTTGGATGAAGATTTCGCCATTACTTAAGTAGTCAACAAGGGTATGACAATCGCAACGTTGATTATGACATTAAAAAGCGATTAGGTTCTGAACTGTTGGACTCTGAATGAAACAAACCCCTAACAAGGAGACTCACATCGCGAATAAGCCATTAAAAGGACACTCAAGCACTGCACACAACGACTGGCCTCTACCTTGTATAGAACAAAAGTTCTATACGCAAATAGACTAAAGGTTCTACCTACTATGTACACCGCTCGACGCAACCATAAATTGGATAAAGAGCACAGGCAAGACCTATACACTTGATACGCCATTTTGCTCCTCTAGCAGACTGACCTAGGCGAGCTTGATGCTATATAAGACGCCACCTTAAAGCCTTATATTCACATCAGATTAAGGATAGGAAGTGCCACAGCCAACCTGTGTTAAGGTGCGTTAAGAGCTACAATTCATAGATTTTGCTTCCATGCTTGGGAACTTTTGGTTACAGGCATGGGATTGTTGTGTGTTCATGATGACGCTTGAGGGCAATAGGTCACCCTTCGTTTGCTCAGGAGGTTAAGCCTCCAAGTCATCTGCCAATCATCAGGAGGTAGTGCCATGAAATCATCCCTTGTTATTCTCTATCACCGAGAACCCTACGATGAGGTGGTTGAGAATGGAAAAATCTACTACCGTCCCCAGAAAAGCCCAAACGGAATTTTACCCACGCTTAAAAGCTTCTTTGCGGGCGTTGAGCAAGGAACTTGGGTTGCCTGGAAGCAGGTCAATGCCAAGCAAAAGAAGAAATTTGAAGAGAAAGTCACCGTCGAGGGTGAAGGCAATTACGCCGTTTGTCGGGTTCCCCTCACCGCCGAACAGGTCAAGCAGTTCTATCACATCACCTCTAAAGAAGCTTTCTGGCCGATTCTGCACTCCTTCCCCGGTCACTTTACCTACGCCACATCCGACTGGGAAAACTTCAAGAACGTCAATCGCCTCTTTGCAGAGGCCGCCTGCCGAGAAGCTGCTGATGATGCGCTGATTTGGGTCCATGACTATAACCTATGGATGGCTCCTCAATACATCCGGGAGCTAAAGCCCAATGCTCGGA
This sequence comes from Acaryochloris thomasi RCC1774, assembly GCF_003231495.1. Taxonomy (NCBI): domain Bacteria; kingdom Bacillati; phylum Cyanobacteriota; class Cyanophyceae; order Acaryochloridales; family Acaryochloridaceae; genus Acaryochloris; species Acaryochloris thomasi. The sequence goes on along the minus strand of NZ_PQWO01000014.1, from coordinate 85,322 downwards.
TTGCCTTCTTCCATCACACCCCTTTCCCCTCCGTTGATATCTTCAATATTCTGCCTTGGCGGGAAGAGATTATTGGCAGCTTACTTTGCTGTGACGTGGTGGGCTTCCATATCCCGCGCTACTCAGAGAATTTTGTCAACGTCGCCCGCAGTCTATTTGAAGTTGAGGTAGTAGAGACCGTTCCTGCCGCGGAGAATCTAACCCCCGTGGGCATTGCGCTAGCGGAGCCAGAGGTGACAAGCAAGCTGAAATATAAGGGACAGTTGGTTCAGGTTGACCCTTGTCCAGTAGGGACCAATCCAAAGCACATCCAGTCACTGTTAGACCAACCCGAAGCCCAAACGCGCTTTGAAGAAATGCGCGAAGAGCTACAGGGCCGCAAGCTGATCATCGCCGCCGGACGGGTGGATTATGTAAAGGGCAACCGGGAGCTACTGGAAGCCTACGAACGGTTGTTAGAGCGCCAGCCTGACCAGCATGGCAAGGTGCAACTGGTGGTGACCTGCGTGAAAGCTGCCGCCGGGATGAAGGTCTATAAGGTCACCCAAAGCCAGATTGAACAGCTAGTGGGCAAGATTAATGGTCGATTTGCACGACTTGACTGGACTCCGATTTTACTGTTTACGGAGCCGGTCCCCTTTCGAGATCTGCTGTGCTATTACCGTCTGGCCGATATTTGCTGGACGACACCCCTGCGAGATGGTCTGAATCTAGTCGCAAAGGAATACGTAGTTGCTCACAAAGGTGAGGGGGGCGTCCTGATCCTCTCAGAATTTGTGGGAGCAGCGGTGGAGCTACCGGAGGCTGTTCTGACGAATCCCTATTCCCTCGATCGAATGGATGAGTCCATCGACCAAGCGCTGGTGATGCCAGAGGCGGAGCAGAAGAAGCGAATGGCAAAGATGTATAAAACTGTCACTCACTACGATGTACAGTACTGGGCTGATCATTTAATCAACTTGTACAAGGAGATTCCATCCGCAAAGAAATAATCTTCTGCTTATTGGGCCGTTCTGCTGTCCTCTATTGATCAGAGAAAATTTTGCCGCTGCCGGGTTTTGACCGACTAGCGTTTTCAAGGTTATCTAAATCCTTGGTTATTAGGGACTTTGCGTATTATCGCCGTCCTATTTTTGAGCAATGGGAGTGCAGGCCAAGATTTCGTTAGAATTTTCAAGCATCCTGCCAATGGCATTGTCGCTCTACTCAAATTAATCTATGCGTAGCTTCCAAGAGATTCAGAACACCTCCTATGATCTGATTGTGATTGGGGGAGGGATTAATGGGGCCGGTATTGCCCGAGACGCCGCACTCCGGGGACTCAAGACGATCTTGATTGAGAAGGGTGATTTTGCGGGCGGCACCACAAGCTGCCCTTCTCGTCTGATCCACGGTGGGCTACGCTATCTAGAATACTTCGAGTTCAATCTGGTGCGGGAATCGTTGCGGGAGCGAGAGGTGTTGCTGCATACGGCTCCCCATTTGGTGCGACCGCTGCAGTTGAGCATTCCTATTTATGCGGATGGGGCACGGCCCTACCGCCTGATTCAGGTGGGCATGATTCTTTATGATCTGCTCAGCTATGACAAAACGGTCCCGAACCATCGCATGCTGTCTTTGGGACAGGTACGGCAGCTTTTTCGTTCTTTGAACCCAAAGGAATTGAAGGGAGCGGCTCAATACTATGATGCTCAGGTCGTCTACGCAGAGCGGCTGTGTCTGGAGAATATTCTTTCGGCCCAGGCTGCCGGGGCCACGGTGCTTAATTATGTACAGGTAATGGGATTGGAGAAATCGCAAAACCATCTCTCGACAATTACCTGCAAAGATCAGCTCACTGGCGAGGCATTTACGCTCTCGGCAGGCCAGCAAACCGTAGTTGCCAACACCACCGGTCCGTGGGTTGACGAGGTTCTGCAGTCGGGTGAACATCCAATCCGGGAAAAGCCACTCATGGGCGGCACGAAGGGGAGCCATATTATTGTGCCGAAGTTTCCTGGCGCACCAGATACGGCGTTTTACGTGGAGGCCGCGAGCGATAACCGTCCGTTCTTTATTATTCCGTGGCTGGACCGGTACTTAATCGGCACCACTGATCTGCCCTACAGCGGCGATTTAAATCACGTGAAGGCTGACAACCAAGAAATTGAATACCTGATCGAAGAAACCAATCGAACAATCCCCACCGCCAATCTAACGCTGACGGATGTTCTCTACACTTATTCCGGCGTTCGCCCATTGCCATACACAGATGCTCAGACACCGAGCAGCATTACCCGTAAGCATATTCTTCATGACCATGCACCCGAAGGCATTGCTAACCTGATTTCGCTCGTTGGCGGTAAGTGGACAACCTATCGCCAGGTGGGTGAAGAGTATGTTGACGCGGCCTATCGCAAGCTGGGTCGCCCGGTTCCCCCTTGTCATACGCGAAAGAAGCCGCTGCCAGGAGCATTAGATCAAACGGATATCGCTCGGGCAAATGCTGTGGCCCAGTACAAGTCTCAGCTCTCTTTAACGGTCATTGACCATTTGTTTAGTCTCTATGGTTCAAAGGCGTTAGAGGTGCTGGCGTTGACGGAGAAATCGACCGATTTGGCAGAGTCTATTGTCCCCGGTCTTTTAGATATCAAGGCCCAAGTGGTCTATGCCGTCGAGACAGAGCTGGCCCACACTTTGGTGGATATTTGCTGTCGTCGAATGCTGATTGCCATGCAGGGAAACTATGGCTTTGACGCACTCCCTGCAATTACAGAGACCCTGAGCAAGCACTGCGGCTGGAGCCAGGGGGAATGCGATCGCCAGGAAAAAGCTTACCGGACTTACATCGAGACACAACACCAACCTGACTATGCTCTAGCATCTGCTCATACCTAAGATAGGATCGAGTGCTGCGGGGTCCAACGAAAAACAGGCTCTCAAATGAGAGCCTGCCATACATGAAGGTTAAGAGAGCAGATTTAGCGGATATATTCTTTCAGAACGCTGTTGCGATTGGGATGACGCAGCTTGCGTAGCGCCTTGGCCTCAATCTGGCGGATGCGCTCACGAGTCACGTTAAAAATTTGGCCGATTTCTTCGAGGGTCTTCATGCGACCATCATCTAGGCCATAACGAAGCTTCAGAACGTCGCGCTCTCGGGGGCTAAGGGTATCTAAAACCGTTTCGAGATCTTCGCGGAGTAAATTCTTTGAGACCTGATCTTCAGGAGTCTCACCGTCGGACTCAATAAAATCCCCCAATCGGGAATCTTCTTCCTTACCGATGGGGGTCTCTAAAGATATGGGGAGCTGAGCTGACTTGGCAATAAAGCGCAGCTTCTCAATCGTCATTTCCATGCGAGTCGCAATTTCTTCTTCGGTAGGTTTGCGACCCATTTCTTGTGAGAGAAGCTTAGTAGTCTTCTTGATCCGAGAAATTGTTTCGTAAAGGTGAACCGGGAGGCGAATCGTACGGGACTGATCTGCGATCGCACGGGTAATGGCCTGTCGAATCCACCAAGTAGCGTAGGTGGAGAACTTATAGCCTTTTTCGTGGTCAAACTTTTCGGCAGCGCGAATCAGGCCCAGGCTCCCTTCTTGAATCAGATCCTGGAACGAGAGTCCCCGGTTCATATACTTTTTGGCAATTGAAACCACCAGTCGCAGATTAGACTGCACCATCTTATCCTTGGCGCGGCGACCTAAATGGAGGCGATGGCGGAAGGCAGGCAGCGCCATTTCTACATCATCTGCCCACTCTTGCATGTAGGGTTCACGGTCTAGCTCATCGGTCAACCGATCGAAGACACGCTCAAGCTCTAAAAGATCAGCAATCTTGCGGGCAAGCTCAATTTCTTCGTCGGCGCGCAATAGCCGAATTCTGCCAATTTCCTGTAGGTAGAGGCGAATAGAGTCCTCGGTGTAGTGCTTCTTCTTCGCAGGACCTCGACGCTTAGCAACACGGGCCTTAGTCGTCTTAGTTGCCTTAGTCGCCTTGGCCTCTTTGGCAACTGCAGCTTTCTCGCTCTTGCTGGAGTCACTATCTGCGGCACCGCCCAGCAACTTCTCTAGGTCACTCACGGGTTCCTTGATGGCCTCTAGTACATTCTTGGCTTGGGTCATGCCGGATTCCTCATCTCCTTAAGTGCACAAAGTTGGAAAAGGTTGTGCGTCTATATATCTACAGTAAATTGAAATATCTAAAGTCTGGGAACGTGACTAACATTAGGCTCAACGACAGTCAAACCCCTCAGCACAATGGCTGAAATATAAGCCTCAGGAACCTGCTTCAAGTGCTCTTAGAAACCTCGTTTCCCTAGACCCTCACGATTGTAACTTTTCTGACCAAAGTTGTCCGCATTGAGAATTACTTCCTTCGCATTATGGCTTATTCCCTGCCGAAATAATATAGCTCACGTCTCATTCTCCAGCAGCTTCAATATCAACCTAAACGCAGCGCAAAGCTACTATTCGCGCTATCTATAGAGCCTTAAACCTCTTGAGGCACTACAGATAGCGTCAATACGTGGAGTTCAAAGAATAATAGAAAATGTCAAAGGGACCTGCATCAGCGTTTGATGCAGGTCTGCGACAATCAAGCAGCCTGGACCGAAACTTCGCCTTACATAAGTTTACAAAGGTGAAATAGATGTCGCTAGCGAGATCGGCTACTCTAGGGTCAAGTTTCTGAGCAATACTTATGTCCTTTGTGGGTCTCCATGTTCACAGCGACTACAGCATGTTGGATGGGGCGAGTCAGCTCCCGGCTTTAGTGGCGCAGGCGGTTGAGTTGGGGATGCCTGCGATCGCACTCACCGATCACGGCGTCATGTACGGGGCAATCAACCTGATCAAGACCTGTAAGGGCAAAGACATCAAGCCGATCATCGGCAACGAAATGTACGTCATTAATGGCGACATCGAAAAACAAGAGCGCCGTCCCCGCTACCACCAGGTGGTTTTAGCGAAAAACACCCAGGGCTATCGCAACCTTGTGAAGCTGACCACGCTGTCAAATCTCAAAGGTGTACAAGGTAAAGGCATCTTTTCGCGTCCTTGTATAAATAAGGATCTGCTGGAGCAGTATCACGAAGGTCTGATCGTCACCAGCGCCTGCTTGGGTGGCGAAGTTCCGCAAGCGATTATGCAAGGGAAACCAGAGATCGCACGGCGGGTGGCCACATGGTACAAAGATCTATTCGGTGATGACTATTATCTAGAGATTCAAGATCACGGGTCTCAAGAGGACCGGATGGTGAATGTGGAGATTGTTCGCATTGCCCGTGAGCTAGACATCAAGATTGTGGCGACCAATGATTCCCACTATATTTCTTGCCACGATGTAGAGGCCCACGACGCATTGCTCTGCATTCAGACCGGTAAGTCAGTGACTGAAGACAAGCGCCTCCGGTATAGCGGTACGGAGTATATGAAGTCCGCTGATGAGATGCGGCTATTGTTTCGGGACCATTTGACAGCAGATGTTGTGGAAGATGCGATCGCAACCACCCTAGAGGTTGCCGACAAGATCGAAGAATACGATGTCTTCCGCAGTCCCCAAAGTCCCGCCTTTGAAGTTCCGGAAGGCTACACTGCAGACACCTATATGGAGAAGGTCACCTGGGATGGCCTCCTAGATCGTCTGGAACTAGAGAGTCGAGAGGAAGTCCCTGAGGTCTATCGAGAGCGCCTGATCTATGAGCTAGAGATGCTCAAGGAGATGGGATTTGCCACCTACTTTTTAATTGTCTGGGACTATATTAAATACGCCCGCGATAACAACATCCCCGTCGGGCCAGGGCGAGGCAGTGCAGCCGGATCCCTTGTTGCCTACTGCCAAGGCATCACCAATATTGACCCCGTTCACCACGGCCTTCTGTTTGAGCGCTTCCTGAATCCTGAACGGAAGTCGATGCCTGATATTGATACCGACTTCTGCATTCAGAAGCGGGATCAGATGATTGAATACGTCACCGATAAGTACGGCGAAGATCGGGTCGCCCAGATTATTACCTTTAACCGCATGACTTCCAAGGCTGTCCTTAAGGATGTCGCGCGAGTTCTTGACGTTCCCTACGGCGATGCCGACAAAATGGCGAAGATGATTCCAGTGTCGCGAGGTAAACCGGCCAAGCTCAAGGTAATGATCTCTGATGAAACCCCAGCACCCGAATTTAAAGAGCGATATGAGAAGGATCCCGTTGCCCGCAAGTGGCTGGATATGGCGATTCGGATCGAGGGTACGAACAAAACCTTCGGCGTCCATGCGGCTGGGGTTGTGATTGCCGCTGAACCTTTGGATCAGATCGTGCCGCTGCAGAAAAACAACGACGGTGCGGTGATCACCCAATACTACATGGAAGATCTAGAGTCTTTGGGCCTCCTAAAAATGGACTTTTTGGGCCTCAAGAACCTAACCATGATTCAGAAGACCACAGAGCTACTGCTGCAGAATCGAGAGTTAGCGCTAGACGTTGATAAGCTACCAATGGATGATCCCGGAGCCTTTGGCCTATTGGCGAAGGGCGAACTGGAGGGTATTTTCCAGCTAGAGTCGTCGGGAATGCGACAGGTTGTGAAGGATCTGAAGCCCTCAAACCTCGAAGATATCTCCTCGATTTTGGCGCTCTATCGACCGGGACCGTTGGATGCGGGCCTGATTCCCAAGTTCATTAACCGCAAACATGGCCGTGAGCAGATCGACTATCCCCACGAGCTGGTGAAGCCGATTTTGACTGAGACCTACGGGATTATGGTCTACCAGGAGCAAATCATGAAGATTGCTCAAGATATGGCGGGCTATTCCCTCGGTCAGGCAGACCTGCTGCGGCGGGCGATGGGCAAAAAGAAGATCAAAGAAATGGAGAAGCACCGCGAGATCTTCATTGAAGGAGCGGCGGAGAAAGGCGTTGATAAGAAGGTCTCCGAAGCACTATTTGAGCAGATGGTGCTGTTTGCTGAATACTGTCTCAGCGGCGATACCCCCGTCCTCACTGAGGAATATGGCTATCTATCGTTAAAAGAAATTGTGCAGAAACAGATCGATTGCCATGTGTTCTCTCAGGACGCCAGCGGTCGTATCTATACGCAGCCGATTGCCCAGTGGCATCATCGCGGCCATCAGGAACTGTTTGAGTACCAGCTTGAGAATGGCTCTGTAATTCGAGCAACGCGAGATCATCGGTTCATGGTTGAGGGCGGGGCAATGGTTGCGATCGACCAGATTTACGCTGAAGGGCTGACTCTCAGGCAGCGTGAGTTGCCTGCGTGGCAGTGGGCTGCAGCCGGATAAATGAAAGCAACGGTCACGCTTCATCAATTTCCTCGCCCCAGTATGATCGCGAATCTCAGCCCATTTTGTATGAAGGTTGAAACCTTTATGCAGATGGCATCAATTCCCTACGAGATTCACGAGACTTTGAGTGCCCGTCAGGCTCCCCAGAAGAAGCTGCCCTATATTCTTCATCAAGACAAAGCAGTCCCTGACTCTCAGCAGATTATTGAATATCTAACCTCGACATTTTCTGTTCGCCTTGATGCTCACTTAGGCGAAGAACAACTGGCGATTGGTCATGCGATCAGAGTGATGCTAGAGGAGCGGTTGAGATGGTGCATCGTCTATAGTCGCTGGCTCGATCCAGTTTGTTGGTCTGCCTTTGAGACAATTGTGATTAGCTCACTTTCACAGCCCTATCGAGCTATTTTCCCTGTGCTAGCAAGACAGCGCAAACAGAAGATTCGTCAGACACTCTATGCCAATGGAATTGGTCGTTTCACGCCTACGGAGATTTATCAGTTCGGACAAAAAGACATCACGGCACTAGCCTCTATCCTCAATGGCAGCACCTATCTTTTCGGTGACCAGCCTTCGTCTTTCGACGCAACCGTCTATGCTTTCCTGGCTAATCTAATCGACGTTCCCATTCCTTGTCCCCTCAATGACATGGCTCGGCAAAACAAAAGACTGCGGGAGTATTGCCAAAGGATGCGACATCTCTACAGCATCTAGAAGAAAATACTGCTATCCAGAAGCCTTCGTCAGATTTGTGGAATTATGAACGCTGCCTACTCCTACATGACTAAGCAGTCATACTTGCTGATGCACTCAAGCAGTAGCAAATGCTGATCACGGTCTGGCATCTGATTCAGATTTTTAAGAATATCTTGCAAAATATCCTGCGCTCTTTGATAGCGGTTCTGGGCATTTTGACGAATCATGCCGTCCAAAACATCAGCCAACCACGGACTAAGTTTCGTCGCAAAAGAACGCCATTTCAGCTCTCCACTGCTTGTTCGAGGCAAACGATCTGGATGACAACCTGTGGCAGCCTCAATCGCAACCATACCTAACGTATAGAGATCACTATTGAAGCGAGGGCACCCTTGCTGCTGTTCTGGAGGAGCATAACCTGAGGTACCCACAATATTCACCGATTTTCCGGGGACACAGTTGTCTAGCTGACCTTGCTTCGCAACCCCAAAATCAATCAACACGAGCTTGCCATCTTCCTGTCGGCGAATCAGGTTATCTGGTTTTATATCTCGATGAATAACGTCATGCTGATGCACAAAACCCAACAGCGATAGCATCTCATTCAGAAATTCGATAATCTTTTCATCCTGCCAATAGGGCCAGCATTCAATGAGTTCTTCCGTTAGGAGTTGACCATTAATTAACTCTTGGACTAGATAGAACTCCCCTCCTTGCTCAAAGTAAGCCAGTAATCTCGGAATTTGTGGGTGTTCACCTAGCTTTTCGAGCGTTTGGGCTTCCGCTGCAAATAGCTGGTGAGCCTGTTCTGCATTTTCGATGCTAAACCAGCGGGCAAGTCTTTTAACCACGCACAGGGGACTACCAGGACGGTGGGTATCTTCTGCGAGAAACGTGTATCCGAATCCTCCTTGCCTGAGTTGGGATATGACCTGATAACGGCTGCCGAGGAGAGCTGAATCCGATTCTACTTTTGGGAACGATGACTGAGCGGGATCAATATCACTATTGGAGAAAGATTCTATTTTGGTTTGGGTACCGGACATGGGCCTCACGGAGAGTGGTGTCGGAAACAGAAGCTCAGAACTGATGGGGACTGTTATATGTATCTTGCCCCAGTGAGGGGAAATCTTATACATCGCGTATGACTTAAGGCTCAAATGCCTTAGATTTGAACCACTAATCTAAGGTTGCTGAGTCTCTTGGTATTGCAGATAAGATCAATATCTGATTGTGTTGGACCTAGTAACGTTCAAGCGACGTCAATTGAACCAACTCAGTGCAACTCAGGGACTCCCTGCTCCCAAAGAGTCTCAAACGAAATTTGTAGCATCTTTGCCAACCCTGGATGAGCGATGCTGAGGGCGGTAAAGCTGGGCGTTCCAGCCAGTGGATCCTGGAGGGATAAGAGGGTCGCTTGCTGATCAAAGAGCTGCATTTTGAAGGGGACTTCCGTTACGAATCGGATTTGCTGTCCCCATTCTTGGCATTGCTGGATAAATTCACGGTTACTGGGATCTTGCCAGCTATGGGTTTCATAGATGGTTCGGTAGTTGAGGCCACGTGCTAGAGGCTCTTTGACAAGTTTTAAACCTTCTTCATGGCTGAGTACTGAAGGATAACTAAAGAAGACGGAGATGCTGTCTTGGGCTGACCGGGCCATCTGAGCACCGCGATCGCAAATCCGGTTCGGCTCCGACAGCACTTCAATATACGCCAATGGATCTTGGGTCTGATGACCGGCAGCATAGAGCGGTCCTAAAGCTGCCACCATTGCTTCTGTCTCCTGCCGCTGCCGCGATAGCTCAGCCTCATACTGGCGCTGTTTGACCTGCAGTAGCGTCGGCAATGCCTGGGTTGGGTCAATGGCCTGGAATAATCGCTGTCGTCCTGAATGGCGTTCGACACAGAGGCCGCGATCGCAAAGTGAGGCCAACACATCATAAATTCGCTGACGCGGCACTTGAGCGCGAGTTGCCACCTGCGTAGGCGTGAAATCCTGACGCTCCAGCAGAGCTAGATAGACTGCCGCTTCATAGCGCGTTAACCCCAGACTAGAAAGCTGCTCCTGTAATTGCGGATTCGACATTTTAGTGACACCACTCAACAGTGGTGCTATTTTAAAGTTCATGCTGAACCTTTTGCAAGGGAGTCTCTATCCATGCTTGCCCAACCGGAAATTAGACCCCAGAATCTGACGCCCGACTTTTTGCCCCAAGCCTATCTGCGGGGGCGCTTTTTACCCTTTTCAGAGGCCCAAATCTCTATTGCCACCCATGCACTCCATTACGGAACCGCTGTGTTAGGTGGCATTCGGGGATGGATCAATCCAGATACGCCGGGGCAGATCCTGCTGTTTCGGTTAGATGCTCACTGCCAGCACTTGAGTCAGAGTGCGAAATATTTGGGTTACACCATCAGCCCTGTAGAACTAAAGCTGAAGCTGATGGAGTTTGTGCGGTTGAATCAACCCCGTACATCGTTTTATATCCGGCCTTTGATTTATACGTCGGGTCTGGGGCTTGCGCCTCGCTGTCACGACATTGAGAAGGATGTCCTGATCTATGGATTGCTGATGGGAGAGTACATGAAAGAGGCTGGGGTCCGCTGTCGGATTAGTTCTTGGGCTCGGCAGGAAGACCGGTGTCAGCCACTGCGGGGAAAATTGAGTGCGGCGTATATTGCTTCGGCGTTGGCGAAAACGGAAGCGATCTCATCTGGTTTTGATGAGGCGATCTTGATGAACTCGCAGGGCAAGGTAAGTGAAGGCTCGGCGATGAACCTATTCCTGGTCCGCAATGGCGAGTTAATTACCCCCAGCGTCGATCAAGATATTTTGGAGGGGATTACCCGCGATAGCGTGATCCAGTTGGCTAAAGAACAGAACCTCAGGGTCATTGAACGTTCAGTGGACAAGTCGGAATTATTTATTGCTGATGAGGTCTTTCTCTGCGGCACAGCAGCTCAAATTACCCCCGTGTTGGCGATAGAAAGTTACCAGCTCAGCGATGATCGACCGATTACAACGCGGCTTAAGCAAGATCTACAAGCCATAATGCTGGGGCAGAACTCAAACTATGAACACTGGCAAACGAGAATTAGCTTGACTCGCTCTTAGCGCATTGTTTGTCAGCGAATATCTTCAGTCACTTGGTTGCAGATGTTCCGTTTCCCTCAAAATTCTGATGTTCTCAAGCACCAAAACCCATGACCCTGAGTAATTCCGTTGCCCTATTCACAGCGATGGTGGCCTTGGCTCTCCTACCTAGCCTAAGCGTGATGACGGTGCTGGCTCGATCGGCTGCATTAGGCTTTTTTCATGGTGCTGCCACCAGTCTGGGGATTGTGGCTGGAGATGTTCTCTACATATTGCTAGCCATTTACGGATTGGCTTTTTTGACGGAGCGCATGGGTGGGGCCATTCTCTTGATTCAATATGCTGGAGCGGCCTATTTAATTTGGTTGGGTTTGTCGCTGTGGCGCTCTAAGTCTTTGACCTTTGATCTCAAAAAGCCCCCCAAAGCGTCGTTGGTTTCAAGCTTCCTTGCTGGTTTTTTGCTTACTGTGGCAGATCAAAAGGTGGTTCTTTTCTATTTGGGTTTCTTTCCTGCCTTTGTGGATATTGCGACGCTTTCGATTGTGGATGCTGGGATTGTGGTTGCGATCGCAACCACTGCAGTTGGTGGTGTCAAGTTAGGCTATGCACTCATCGCTGATCGGGCGCGATTTCTATTAGCCAACGCCAAAACAAGCCGGGGCATGAATCTGATCGCTGGTGCGATCATGATTGGTGCGGGCATTGCCGTTCTACTCAGAAGCTAAAGTAACAGCAATGGCTAAATAAATTAGCCCTGCATCGCCATCGGGTTAAAGACCATTGCACAAGACAGAGCCAGGTAGCGATAGCTCTGCAATATGCCACTGCACATAGAAGCCTTAGGTTAAAAGTGCATAACAAAATTATGCCCAGAGCTAATACATTCCACAGGTGATTCACCATATCCTATCCTTCTGCGTCCAATAGAAGGGGGATGGTGCTTCACTCCTAGGTAACTAGCTCTGATTATGAACTCCTCCATCACGATAGGCAGATGGAATGAGAACTAGGGAGAAATCAGGGATGTACCTCACTTGATCATTATATGGAAAGAGCAATGAATAATTCTCATAAAATCAGTCCTCAGGAGCTACGCAGACGTCTCATAAACCCGAAGATAAAAGAAAAAGATTTACAGGAATTCTTAATAATTGATCCTAGCTCTACTAACTCATTTGAGCCGATTATCAGAGTTAATCCATCGACTGTTAATACAACGGAAATGTCTAATGGGGGAGTTCTGAATGGGATTAACCGTATAGCTAAAGAACGGCGCCAACTACAGTATAGGCTGACTGTTAACAACCCTTTATTCCGCGGGCAGAAAATTGTTTCAGAAGGAGACTCATGGTTTCAATTTCCTATTTTACTTTTCGATGTTATCGATCAGCTATTTTCTCCATTTGACATAAGCCCTGACTACGCAATTTTTAGCTTAGGTGAAGCAGGAGACCTATTGTCAAATATCATAAATGAAGATGAGATAACTCAGGCAATAGAGGTAGAAAATCCTGAAGTCTTCCTAATCAGTGGAAGTGGGAACGATTTAGTCTTTGATGGTAACCTTGCTAACTTTATTCATCCATTTGAAGATGGAAGGCCTCCAGAGAATTATCTGAATAATGAATTTTATAGATTCAAAGATATGATTAGACAGCTCTACCGTGGATTGTATATTCGGCTTCTGTCCCGCTTCCCTGACTTAAAGATTATTGGCCATGGGTATGATTACGTCATCCCGGATAATGGTGTCTCACTTGGAAGGCCGATGAAGAAAAAGGGAATCGAAGATCCTGAACTTCAAAAAGCTATCATGCGAGTCATTATTGATCATTTAAACGAATCTCAACTAGAACTAGTAAATAATGTAGAAATGGGCGGACGTGCTTTCCATGTAGATTGTCGAGGTGAGGTGGGAGACAATAACTGGTTTGATGAGCTACATCCGAACAATGCAGGATTTGCTAGGGTTAGTTATCTATTTACGGAGAAAATCAAAGAAGCAACAGGTCGAAGCTAATATCGAGATCGTGCTTAATTACTTGAAATAGTCGCAATAATTGGACGCATGCAAAATACTATCTCAGGCAAAAACATGGATTTTTTTGGGAAAGACTGGCTCATTCAAGATTCTGTTTTGTGGACTTTATTAATTTTTGCAACTTTGCTGACATTTATTATTCCATTTGTCGCTAGATATTGGAAGGTGAATCTGCTCGATCTAATTGTGAGTCCTACAAAGGCTCGGGATACAATATGTAAAATGAGTCAAAATCAGAGAAAGGCTCATTTGTGGATTACGGCGACATTAGATGTTGCATATCCTCTATCCTATGGCGGCCTCTTTGCTGGTGCCGCGATGCGTTTCTTCCCTCGCGGACCCTACTTGGTAGTGCCCGCTCTATTAGCCATTGTCATGGACTTAACTGAAGGTGGCATCCAAATACTAGCGCTGAAATCAACATATGATTTTCTTGATTTCAAGAGGTATATTACTCCACTAAAGTTTGGCTTTGCCTTCTTAGGACTTGGTCTTGCACTAATCGGCTTCGCAAGCGAACTTTTGAGAGGTGTTGGCTCTTAGATACAAAGCGATGTGAATTCGAAGGGGTCTACTGCTTAACCTTAAGTTGCTTGGAACAAGTGCTGATTGCTACAACGTCCATGATAATCTATGCCTTATCCATAAGTATTGAAGGTATTATAATGATTGAGTTTCAAGCTCTCGACTAGTTGTAGAGTGCTACTGCAACTCTTATAAAGGCTAAAGGATCAATCATGCACAGATGGGCAGCGTAGGAACTAAGAGCTTCCAACCTCGGTGATGCTCAACTCAACAGACGCTTGGTTGAGATTGTTGATTGTCGAAACGCTTCTTGCATCGGTGCAAGAGACATAGATCAAAGGTGGGATCTCCGACTGAATTACATTCCAAACGATGTTGAGGGGGACATCATCATATTCATGCACCAACCGATTTCGCATTCCATTGATTTCTTGCCAAGAGATGTCGAGCAAGTTCTGTCGGGTTGTTTCGGAAACTCATCTGGCGGCTTCGGTAATCACAAAGAGCCGTCGAATCACTGAATCTTGAAGCTGCACATTTGCGACGAACCTAGTTTTCGAGCATTGAGCGGTGTAGGTCATGATCAGTGCTGCAGATTGCAGCATATCAAGCAGGAATTGAAGATCCCATTGCATAAGTCACCTGGGCGGAGGAAAGGTTGCGTGACAACGTAAGTGTTTGCGACTGGTGGTAATCCCTTGACGAGTGATTAGGTAGATGTCTCGGGCAAAGATAGTTTTAAGCTCTGTTTCCATTTGGTCGAGGGTGCTGCATGTGGGGTGAGCTTCTGGATGAAATTCCACCATTACGTCAATGTCACTATCATGGCGAAAATCATCTCGCAGGACAGAGCCAAAAAATGCCAGCTCAGTAATATGCCACCGCTGACAGAAACCTTCGATTTTCTCGGAAGGAACCGAAATCTTTGTAAGTGAATGCATTATGGCTGATTAAGGCCATTGTCTTACTTTTGAAGCCTAAGTCCATTATATCTTTGGCACAGACGGCCCCAAAAATCTGATAGCTGAGCAATGAGGCATTAAGCTCTAATGTGTCTATTATGTTGCGACATGGACGAACTGCTTTATCTGTTTTGCATATTCCTGCGGACGTTCAAGATCGGGGAAATGTCCGCACCCCTTAAAGCTAGTGACGTCTGCGGCTGGTACATGATCACGTAAAGACGAAAAGTTGGTATGCCGATGAGAGAGATCTTTATTGCCATAAATCAATAGCGTGGGGGCTTGTACACCGCTAACTTCAGAGTCCTGAGTTCGGCTAAGACCTTGAACAAAACTCGCTAGACAAAAGCACCCCCCTGACTCGAGTGCTTGATTAGCCTGTTGAGCGAAATGAGATCTATGCTCACTGCGTTTCGGCAAGGCGCGATCGTACCAACCCACTGCAACCTTACGAGTCAGACCTGCCATGATTAGCTGCCCAACATAGGGGACATGCAGAATTTTGGGAATAATCTGATCATCCCATTGGCGCATAGCTTGAAAAGACGGAGTTTGCCCAAGCACTAAATGGGAAACGCGCTCGGGGTGATGCTTGGCGACATAGAGGGCAAAGAAGCCATTGGCACAGGTAAATGCCAGCACAGCGCTAGGAATTTGCAGCAAATCCATGACTTCCACCACAGTATCGGCCATTTTAGAAATGCTGAAATCGAAGCCGAATGCTGGATATGAAAACCCAAAGCCGGGTAAATCAAAGCAAACCACGCGAAAGTCTGGTGACAGCAGATCAATCAAGTCTGCGTAATGTTCAAGGACACAAGGTCCATCAGGCACCATGATCAAGGGTTGTTTGCTGCCGCCCGTATCAAGGACGCGAAGTGTTCCAGCTTGAGTCTGTAGCAACTTCATCTGTTCTGATTTGAGACTATGTTCCTGCCGCCTCCGTCCTCGAAGGGTTGCGATCGCACTATCGATGTATGAACCTTGCATGAAGAATCCTCAGAGACAGTCGATGGGTAGCTGCAACTGGTCTGTTCACATGACGGCTTTTTGAGGTTCTGTTGCCCCTCGTGAAAGACTTACGCTATTCCTTGCCTCGGATATGTTCATAGTTTTCGACAAACCATCGGTAGGTTTGCTCAACCCCCTCTTTAAAGCTGGTTTTCGCCTTCCAGCCCAGCGCCTCAAGCTTTGACGTATCTTGCAGCTTACGCGGCGTACCATCTGGCTTCGCGGTATCAAAGACCAGCTCTCCCTCAAAGCCAACCACAGCCTTAATCGTTGTCGCCAATTCTTTAATCGAAACTTCCTGACCGGTGCCAACGTTGACGAACTCAGCAGCATCATAGTTGTGCATCAAGAACAGCAGCGCATCGGCTAAATCATCAACGTAAAGGAATTCTCGCAGCGGAGTTCCCGTTCCCCAAACCGTGACCGATGGCTGTCCCTCAAGCTTAGCTTCATGGAACTTTCGCATCAAAGCTGGCAGCACATGGGAATTGGCAAGGTCAAAGTTATCGTTGATGCCATAGAGATTAGTGGGCATCGCTGAAATATAGTTGACGCCATATTGACGGGAATAGTTTTCGCACAGCTTTAGGCCCGCAATCTTAGCAATGGCGTAAGGCTCATTGGTTGGCTCTAACGGTCCCGTTAGCAGGGCATCCTCTGACATGGGCTGAGGGCAAAGCTTAGGATAAATACAGGAAGAGCCTAAGAACAGCAGCTTCTTTACCCCATGTTGATAGGCACTATGAATCACATTCGCCTCAATCATCAAGTTGTCGTAAAGAAACTCGCCCCGATAGGTATTGTTCGCCTGAATTCCACCCACTTTGGCGGCGGAAAGAATCACGTGGTCGGGCTGGTGTTGGGCAAAGAAAGCCTCTACCGCTTCTTGGCGAGTGAGGTCAACCTCTTGATGGGTTGCCATCACCAAATTTGTATATCCTTGAGCCTGCAAAGCTCGCAGGACGGCGCTCCCGACAAGGCCTCGATGACCTGCAACATAAATCTTGGCGGTCTTATCCATCTCTTTATTAGGTTACGAACGTTCAATGATCCAAGATCTATCCACACAGAAAGGGAGGGCAATACACGAATGGCCGTCCCCCCCGCTCCCATTAGTGCTCAGACAGACAGATGGACGCTATTAGCGTTTCGAACAGTTGCTCTATCGTTTGTCTTCGACTGCACTTTTTCTCCGTCAGGTGAAGGCAAGCCTAAGGCTGTTAGGTCTGCATCAACCATTAAGTGAACGAGTTCTTTAAAAGAAATTGTGGGTTGCCAGTCTAGCTTTTCTTTCGCCTTGCTGGGATCACCAATGAGCAGATCAACTTCTGCGGGACGTACGTAGCGCTCATCAAACGCAACTGAATCGCTCCAGTTGAGATTGACGTAGCCAAAGGCAACTTCTAGAAATTCTTCAACGGAGTGGGTTTCACCGGTTGCCACCACGTAGTCATCAGGCTTATCTTGCTGCAGCATTAGCCACATAGCCCGGACGTAGTCTTTGGCATAGCCCCAATCCCTTTTCGAGTCGAGGTTACCCATATAAATTTTGTCCTGCTTTCCGGCGACGATGCGCGCCACGGCCCGCGTAATTTTACGAGTCACAAAGGTTTCGCCTCGACGAGGAGACTCATGATTAAAAAGAATGCCGTTGCAGGCAAACATATCGTAGGATTCACGATAATTGATGGTTTGCCAATGGCCGTAAACTTTGGCACAGGCATAAGGACTACGAGGATAAAAGGGGGTTGTTTCTGACTGAGGAACAGCCTGAACCTTGCCAAACATCTCAGAAGAGCCAGCCTGGTAATAGCGAACGTCGATGCCAGTGCGATGGCGATAGTCTCGAACCGCCTCTAGCAAACGCAGAGTCCCCATCGCAACAGAATCAACCGTATATTCAGGAGCATCGAAGCTAACCCGTACGTGGGATTGCGCCCCTAGGTTATAGATCTCTGTTGGCTGTACTTCTTCTAAGATGCGTCGTAGGGTCGTGCCATCGCAGAGGTCACCGTAGTGCAAAAACAGCTTGGCGGACTCACTGTGAGGATCTTCATAAAGATGATCGATGCGATCTGTGTTGAACGTTGAGGTGCGTCGGAGAATGCCGTGGACTTCATATCCTTTCTCAAGCAGCAATTCACTGAGGTAGGATCCGTCTTGACCCGTAATTCCGGTCAACAGACATTTTTTAGCGGTACCCATACAATTGAACCCTTACAGTTTTGTTAGCAAGTTAAACCTCAAATGCACCCCAATATCAGTCGTGCAGTGCAGCCTCAGAACCGACAGCGATGACGGATATGCTTGTTCGTCTACCTAACGAGTGTAACTAAAACTCACAAGGCTGCTGAAGCAGTGCTTCTCCACACAGTCAAGCTATCGGGTCTCACGATGGAGAACTGATAGCTTAGCACTAGAACAAGTTTAGTTTATGCATAGGCATTTTGTGAAAGGGGCAATATTGGATCAATTAAGAATGCTTTGAAAAATGCAGGATGTCTTGTTTCACGCGTTGACTCAGGGAACGAGATCACACAAGTAACAGGGCTTTTTAAGAGGCCCACGAAGGATTACTTTTATTGTTTTTCCCTGCGCCGAATTGCGATAACCTCCGAACAGCCTGCCTCTAATAGAGAAGCGACGTTAACTGCCATCGCATCTTCAGACTATTTCGCCACTACAAAGTTAATTAGCTTCCCCGGTACTACGATGACTTTTTTGACCATTTCTCCTTCTAAATAACGCTGGCCCACTTCAGAGTCACGGGCATACTGCTCTAGCTCTGCTTTAGTCGAACTGGCCGGTACCTCAATCGTGCCTCGGGTTTTGCCCATAATCTGAATGACGAGGGTGATCTCATCGGCAACCAACGCCTCCTGATCAATTTGCGGCCAAGACTGAAACAAAATTGAGTCTGCGTGCCCTAACATTTGCCACAGTTCTTCGGCAATGTGGGGAGCAAAGGGCGCTAAGAGCAGTAGCAATGTTTTAATCCCTTCTCCGTAGACAGAGGAGGTTTTATCATCAGCATTGCCGAGGGCGTTACTGAGCTTCATCAACTCTGAAACAGCAGTATTGAACTGATAGTCACCGTCAAGGTCTTCGCTGGTCTCTTGAATAGCCGTATGAACAGCTCGCCGAAGTTCTTTCTCAGGCTTAGAGAGTTTGGCCGCATCAACGCTCTGTTGCTTGTGGTTAGCCTGGTCGGCGTACTCATGCACCAAACGCCACACGCGATTCAAAAAGCGGAACTGACCTTCGACGTCGGCCCCTTCCCACTCCAGATCTTTTTCGGGGGGTGCCTTAAATAAGGTAAACAAGCGAGCGGTATCGGCCCCATACTTGCTCGTCACTTCTTCTGGTGGGACGCCGTTGTACTTTGACTTGGACATCTTTTCATAGAAGACCTCCAGCGATTCTCCCGTTTCTGGATCTTGAGGATTATCGAGATCAGCAATATCGCTAGGGGCGACATATTTCTCGGTTTTGGGATTTTTATACGCCGATGCCTGCACCATGCCCTGCGTCAGCAGCTTTTGAAACGGTTCATCGAAATTCAGGAGTTTGCGATCGCGCAAAACTTTAGTAAAGAACCTCGAATAAAGCAGGTGCAAAATCGCATGCTCAATTCCACCGACATACTGATCCACCGGCATCCAGTCATTAACTTTAGCTGGATCGAACACCTGCTGATCATTTTTAGCATCGGTGTAGCGGAGAAAATACCAAGACGAATCAATAAAAGTATCCATCGTGTCGGTTTCCCGCTTGGCGTCTTTGCCGCAGGTTGGGCAGGGAACATTCACCCAGCTCTCCAGCTTGGCCAGCGGCGATCCGCCTTGGGCAGAGAAAGTGACATCTTCAGGCAGCTCCACCGGCAAATCTTGTTCAGGCACCGGCACTGCACCACACGCATCGCAGTGAATCACAGGGATCGGGACGCCCCAATAGCGCTGGCGAGAAATCAACCAGTCACGCAAACGATACTGAACACGGGCTTTTCCAGTCCCCTCTTTTTCTGCTTTAGCAATGATTTTCTCTTTACCCTTGACTGAAGGCGTTCCATCAAAGGAGTCGGAGTTTACCATCTCTCCAGACTCTGTATAGGCTTCCGTCAACTCTGCATCAGCATCGCCTCCCTTTGGGATAATCACAGTTTTGATCGGCAAGTCATTTTGCTGAGCAAAGACAAAGTCGCGGGTGTCGTGGGCCGGGACGCCCATCACCGCTCCGGTCCCGTATTCGTAGAGAACATAGTCCGCAATTAAGATCGGAATCTCTGCCCCCGTGAAGGGATTAATCGCCTTGCCGCCCGTCGGGATACCACGCTTGGGTTTGTCTTCTGCCGTTCGCTCTAGTTCGCTTTCGTTAGAGACCTCTTCAATAAATTTTTCGACAGCGGACTGGCGCTCCTTCGTTGTCACCTGAGGCGTTAAGGGATGCTCGGGCGCTAACACCACATAGGTCACGCCATAGACCGTATCGGGACGGGTCGTGAACACTCCGACTTTTTCGTCCATGCCCACAATCGAGAATTCTAGATAGGCTCCAACGGATTTGCCAATCCAGTTAGCCTGCATCGTTTTGACCCGTTCTGGCCAGCCCGTCAGCTTGTCCAAATCCGCGAGCAGCTCTTCTGCGTAGTCGGTAATCTTGAGGAACCATTGACGCAGCAGCTTTCGCTCGACTTTTGCCCCTGAGCGCCATGAGCGGCCTTCATTATCCACCTGTTCATTGGCGAGAACTGTCTGATCAACTGGATCCCAGTTGACGGCGGCTTCTTTTTGATAGGCGAGGCCCGAATCAAGGAACTGTAGAAAAATCCACTGAGTCCAGCGATAGTAGTCAGGAGAGCAGGTGGCAAGTTCTCGGTCCCAGTCGATGGACAGCCCCAGGGGTCGGAGCTGCTCCTTCATCTGAGTGATGTTTTTATACGTCCATGTAGCGGGGTGGGTATTCCTTGCGATCGCAGCATTTTCCGCGGGCAACCCAAAGGCATCCCAGCCCATTGGCTGTAGAACCCGATAGCCCTGCATCCGCTTTAGGCGAGCAATCACATCAGTGATTACATAGTTGCGGGTATGGCCAACGTGCAGGCTCCCAGAGGGGTAAGGAAACATCGATAGAGCGTAAAACTTAGGCTTACTGGAATCATCGGGGGTGGTGTCGAGATTTTGTTCGGCCCAGGCTTTTTGCCACTTGGCTTCAATCTCAACGGGGGTGTAACGGGACTCCACAGCAATGCTCCTGATGGACGGGTTAGTCTCACCATTCTAGAGAATTTCCGGCTTTTATCTTGGGCGAATCTTCAGTTGTTCTGTGCTCTCTTCCTAGGTCAAGAACTCCACTCTCTTTCAATACAACTCTGATTT
This sequence comes from Acaryochloris thomasi RCC1774, assembly GCF_003231495.1. NCBI lineage: Bacteria > Bacillati > Cyanobacteriota > Cyanophyceae > Acaryochloridales > Acaryochloridaceae > Acaryochloris > Acaryochloris thomasi. The sequence continues at coordinate 64,340 of NZ_PQWO01000014.1, read as the reverse complement.
CTCCATATCTCTGTGGAACAAAACCAGCCTGATGTAGATATTGCAGATGCTCTGGTCTATATACGGACGCTTGCTATGCAACAGGCATTACGTCTTCAAGCTCTTGGTCACTCAGTACTTTCGGCATAGATATAGGAGTACCAGACCCTACTACAAAGAATGGAGTACGTTTGTAGCTACCATCAAAGCGAGCTTTGAGCATCATGCCGAGGATACGGAATGTGCCAAACAAAACTCCTGTCGGTTTTGGCTTATCTTCCCCGATCGCATGTTTGGTGTTGACGTGCATACATGCAGATCCAAACGCTTCATCTAGCGAACTTTGATCTGAATTCAAGCAGGTATGAATTAAACCCACAAAGGACATATTGAGGTTGGGAGGAGTATTCCCAATCGGCGTATGACAGCAAGCTGCATACCACCGCAGCAAACCATTCGACGTAAGACACATACAGCTCAGGTATTCCATACCTTCGGTAAATGCGACATGTGCGGGAAGGGTCTGAATGATGGTGGTTCCTCCCCTTTCATCGAGTGTTTCGTTCTCTTTTTTGAGAAAACGAGCAAAGGCTTGGCAATCGGCACAGTAGCACACACATCTATTTACATCACCGTTGGGGTTGAGTGTGCCTTTGAGTTTGCCGCAACTGCACTGAATTGAATGAGACATAGGTCTTATCCCTCGTTGACGCTCAGGATTGGTGATGCTCTTGAGATTGATCGTCTGCTGCCCATTCAATGACCATTCGATACCTAGTCTGAGTCATCTGACAAATTCTCCAATTGCTTGAGCGCTTTTAATACTTTGCGTTCTAAATAGCGAGGAGCGTCATCTCCATCTTTAAAAGGCCACCATAATCACTTGAGAAAGCTGAGGATGTTTCCAGTTGCTGTGCGATCTCTTTCCAGACCGAGAAAGAAAACCAGCCTCTTTCAGCATAACCCTGATCTCTCAAACCTTCTTGGGCATCAAACCAGCCTAATTTAGATGCTGCGGTATGTGCCCGCGCTCTACCATGCCGCTCCAAAATTGTGTTGGAGGTCACCCATTACCAGAACGAGCTGGAGATCGCGTCGACGGCCTCGTTCTGGAGCGACGCGATCTCCTGACGCCTCCTGGATTAAATCAGAGCGGTGGAATCGGCTAACGGAGAATGAAAAAGCTTCCTTTGCCCCGATTTGTCCTGATTGCGTTATTGAATTACGGTCCACCAGCGATACATTGAGCGAGCTGCAGGCCAAGATGCAGGAATATATCAGCAATGGCGTTTTATTGGGCTGGTTAATCGATCGTAAAAATCGTACCGTTCATATCTATCGTCCCCACCAATCGCCTCAGATTATTGAGAACCCTAGTCAAGTCAATGGTGACCCAGAATTACCGGGCTTCAGCTTGCTAATGGCTAAAATCGGGTGAAGCGAGGCTTATGACCTAAGCAAAGCTAGCGTGGTAGTCCTGGAGTGCTTTGACGTCCATCGGCTCTGACTGCAGCGCCCGAATCGCCGCAGCGGTTGCTCTCGCGCCTGAGATTGTTGTGACAATCGGTACCTTATAGGTCAATGCTGCTCGCCGGATTTTACGACCATCAACGTGGGCTTCGCTGCCGGTCGGCGTATTCAAAATCAGTTGGACCTGCTGATTTTTAATCCAGTCCAGCACATGGGGACGGCCTTCATGGAGCTTGTAAACCTGCTCAACCTCAATATCGTGGGCCTGCAGTACCTGCTGCGTTCCTGAAGTCGCGACCACTTTGAATCCAAGGCTAATCAGTTCTTTAACGATGGGAACCACGGCTTGTTTATCGCGATCGCTCATCGAAACAAACACCGTTCCCTCGAGAGGCATCGTCTGATTCGCAGAGAGCTGTGACTTCGCGTAGGCCTTACCAAACTCTCGATCCATCCCCATTGCTTCGCCTGTAGACCGCATTTCTGGTCCCAGGATGGTGTCGGTGCCCGGAAACTTGGCAAACGGCAGTACGGCTTCTTTGACCGAGATATATTCAGGGATACGCTCTGAGGTGATCCCCAACTCCGCTAGCGTTTGCCCTGCCATCAGTCGAGAGGCAATCTGAGCTAGCGGTCGGCCAATTGCTTTAGAGACAAAGGGCACAGTGCGCGACGCCCGAGGATTAGCTTCGATGATGTAAAGCTGCTCTCCCTTGATCGCAATCTGTAGGTTCATCAGGCCCACAACCTTGAGCTTTTGGGCTAGCTTGATCGTCCAGGTACGAATAGTGTTAAGGGCTTCGTCACTGAGAGAAATTGTTGGGATAGAACAGGCGGAATCACCGGAGTGAATTCCCGCTTCCTCAATGTGTTCCATGATGCCGCCGATGACGACATTGCCGTGGTGATCTGCGATCGCATCTACATCAATTTCAATCGCATTTTCTAAGAACTTATCGATCAAAATCGGGTGATCTGGCTCCACCTGCACCGCATAGGTCATGTAGTGCTCTAACTCTGCATCAGAGTAGACAATCTCCATAGCTCGCCCGCCCAATACATAGCTAGGGCGCACCACCACCGGATACTCAATCCGCTGGGCAATTTTCTTTGCTTCTCGACTGCTGCGGGCCATGCCATTGTCGGGCTGGGGAATCTCTAGCTCCCGCAAAGCCTGCTCAAACCGCTCCCGATCTTCAGCCATATCGATCGAGTCGGGAGAGGTGCCCCAGATTTTAGTGGCCGGGTGATCTTGCAAATACTCTTGCAACGGCACCGCCAGCTTCAGCGGCGTCTGACCCCCGAACTGAATAATGATCCCTTCAGGCTGTTCCGCTTCGATGATATTGAGCACGTCTTCTTTGGTCAGTGGCTCGAAGTAAAGGCGATCGCTAGTGTCATAATCCGTTGAAACCGTTTCGGGATTGGAGTTCACCATAATGGTCTCAAATCCATCATCCCGTAGCGCATAGGAAGCATGACAGCAGCAGTAGTCAAACTCAATACCTTGACCAATACGATTCGGACCAGACCCCAGAATCATCACCTTCCGTCGATCTGAAGGCAGCACCTCAGATTCATATTCGTAGGTGGAATAGTAATAAGGAGTATAGGCCTCAAATTCTGCCGCGCAGGTGTCTACTGTTTTATAGGCAGGCACAACCCCCATACCCTTCCGATGCTCTCGCACCTGATCCTCAGTGGTTCGCGTAGCGTAGGCAATTTGGTAGTCGCTAAATCCCTGACGCTTAATCTGCCACAGTTGCTCTGTATTCAGCTCCTCTAAAGGAGTCCTTTTGAGAAGCTTTGAGGTGCTGAGTAAATCTTGAAACTGCCATAGAAACCAAGGATCAATACCCGTAATCTCATAGATTTCCTCCACTGACATTTTCATCAGAAGGGCATGACGAACCGTATAGATGCGCTCTGGGTTGGGGGTTCGTAGACCGCCGCGAATTTGCTCCAGACTAGGAAGCATATCCTTACGTCCGTTGGTGGAATCTTGACCGTCACACCCCCAGCCAAACCGTCCTGTTTCTAAAGAGCGCAAGGCCTTTTGAAACGACTCTTGGAAGGTGCGGCCAATTGCCATCGCCTCGCCCACCGACTTCATCTGGGTGGTCAGCACAGCCTGAGACCCCGGGAACTTCTCGAAGGCAAACCGAGGGATCTTCGTGACCACGTAGTCAATGGTGGGTTCAAAACTAGCTGGCGTCTTTTCAGTAATATCGTTGGGGATTTCGTTGAGGGTGTAGCCCACTGCTAACTTGGCCGCAAACTTTGCGATCGGGAACCCCGTTGCCTTTGATGCCAGCGCTGAAGAGCGAGACACCCGAGGGTTCATCTCAATAACAACGACTTGGCCATTATCAGGATTAACGGCAAACTGGATATTAGAGCCGCCCGTTTCAACCCCAATTTCACGAATGATCTTGATTGAGGCATCTCGCAACCGCTGGTATTCCTTATCCGTGAGTGTTTGGGCGGGAGCCACCGTAATCGAGTCCCCTGTATGAATGCCCATCGGGTCAATATTTTCAATCGAACAAATGATCACGACATTGTCCGCGAGATCCCGCATGACCTCTAGCTCATACTCCTTCCAGCCAATTAGAGATTTCTCGACGAGGATCTGTGATACAGGGCTAGCGTCAAGTCCTGATTGAGCAATCACCTCATATTCTTCTTGGTTATAGGCAATCCCCCCCCCCGTCCCACCCAGGGTATAAGCCGGACGCACAATCAGCGGATAGGTGCCAATCTGCTGGGCAATCTCTTTCGCCTCGGCCATAGTCTCTGCCAGACCTGACGGACAGACGCCCAAGTTGACGCGCTCCATCGCCTCTTTAAACAGCCTGCGGTCTTCAGCCATCTCAATGGCAGGTAGCTTGGCTCCAATCAGTTCAACTCCGTATTGGTCCAGCACCCCTTTCTTCGCCAGAGTCACGGCTAAGTTAAGAGCGGTTTGCCCTCCCATCGTTGGCAGCAGCGCATCAGGCCGCTCCTGAGCAATCACCTTCTCTACGAGTTCTGGCGTTAGCGGCTCAATGTAGGTGCGCTCTGCCGTATCGGGGTCGGTCATGATTGTCGCGGGATTGGAATTAATCAACACCACTTCATAACCTTCATCCCGCAAAGCTTTGCAGGCTTGGGTTCCAGAATAATCAAACTCACAGGCTTGGCCAATCACGATGGGGCCAGACCCGATGAGCAGGATTTTGTGCAGATCGTCGCGACGGGGCATAGGAGTGCATAACTATAGAAGGGCGGGCCGGACAATTTCCCCCATCGATCTCAATGATTTTTGGCAAGGTCATTTGTCACTCCTATGGATTGTAGGGCAATCCCCGGTCTGAAGGTATAGAGCTTAGAGCCCCTCAGGTGCAGCCATGAACAGGAGGACCAGAGCGCGGCTTGCAGGGGTGCTGCCAGATCTCTCCACGGGCAAAATAGCTCAGTATCGAGAGCAACACTCTGAAAAGCGGCAAGGCGTCCATCGAAAAGCTTCAAATCTAAGTAGAATGGAGGTACCTACTTTTTCCATAGGTTCCTCAAGCGCGGGAGAGGTTATGAAAGTTCAGCCTGATCAAGTCGATCGCATCCTTATTTTTGACACGACGCTCCGCGATGGCGAGCAGTCACCAGGGGCCACGCTGAATGTAGCCGAAAAGCTGACCATTGCTAAACAGCTTGCCCGCCTTGGCGTTGATGTCATTGAGGCCGGTTTTCCCTTTGCTAGCCCCGGCGATTTTGAAGCCGTGCAGCAGATCGCTGATGTTGTAGGCACTGAAGACGGTCCCGTGATTTGTGGCCTAGCCCGCGCAACGCGCCAAGATATCGAGCGGGCAGCCGCCGCGTTGAAGCCTGCCGCTCACAAGCGTATTCACACCTTTATTGCCACCTCCGATATCCATCTGAAGCATAAGCTGAAGAAAACGCGATCTGAGGTGCTTGCGATCGCATCTGACATGGTGGCTTTAGCGAAGACCTTTACAGATGATGTGGAGTTCTCGCCAGAAGATGCTGGACGTTCAGATCCGGAGTTTCTCTACGAAATGCTGGAGAATGCGATCGCATCGGGTGCCACTACCGTCAACATTCCTGACACCGTGGGTTACATCACCCCTAGCGAGTTCGGGGCATTAATTGCAGGCATTAAGGCCAACGTACCTAACATTGATCAGGCCGTCATTTCTGTTCATGGACACAATGACTTAGGGCTAGCGGTGGCCAGCTTTTTAGAAGCGGTTAAGAACGGCGCGCGTCAGCTTGAATGCACCATTAACGGCATCGGTGAGCGAGCAGGCAATGCGGCATTGGAAGAACTCGTGATGGCGATGCACGTGCGGCGTCAGTACTACAATCCTTTTTTGGGTCGCGAACCTGAGTCTGAAGCGCCGTTAACGAACATTGATACGCAGCAGATCTACAAGACCTCTCGCCTAGTTTCCAGCCTGACAGGGATGCTGGTGCAGCCGAACAAAGCCATTGTCGGCTCCAATGCCTTTGCCCACGAGTCTGGGATTCACCAGGATGGAGTGCTCAAGAACCGGCTCACCTATGAAATTATGGATGCTCAATCCATTGGTCTAGTGGACAATCAGATTGTTTTGGGCAAACACTCAGGGCGCAATGCATTCCGCACACGCCTACGAGAGATTGGGTTTGAGCTATCCGAGCAGGATCTTAATCGGGCATTTCTACGGTTTAAGGATTTAGCCGACAAGAAAAAAGAGATTTCAGACTGGGATATTGAAGCCATCGTGAAGGATGAAACGCAATCTCAGGTACTAGATGGCTTTCATCTAGAGCTAGTACAGGTTTCCAGTGGCGATCATGCGTGCCCAACAGCCACCGTAACGCTGTTAACCCCTGAGGGTGAGGAGCTGACTGATGCCGCAACGGGCACTGGCCCCGTGGATGCCGTTTACAAGGCCATTAATCGAGTCGTGAACGTTCCGAATCAACTGATTGAGTTTTCGGTCCAGTCAGTGACGGCGGGGATTGATGCGATTGGTGAAGTCACGATTCGGCTGCAGCAGGGCAATCATATCTTCTCGGGTCACTCCGCCAACACTGACATTATTGTGGCGTCAGCCCAGGCCTATATCAACGCCCTCAACCGGCTGAATGCCGCAATGCAGAACCCGGCTCAAACACAGCAGCCCGAAGTTAAGGTGGCCCAAACAGCGGTTTAGGTTTGCTTGGGTGTCTGAACCCCGTATATTTAACGTTGTATACTCACCTAACTATTTTTCCTGTGTCAGAAGATCTTCCATCGACTCAACGGCAGTCTGAGGCCGATAAGTGGCGACATCGCTATGAGGTTGAAGCACAGCAGCGGCGAAAAGAATACGCGATCGCACAGAAAACAATTCAGCAACTGAGAGCTGAAGTGCAGCAGCTCTGCCAGCTTCGGCCTAAAACTCCAGCCCTGCCACCCTCTAACCAACAGCCCGCAACGTTACAAACAGCCTTGACCCAGGCGGAAGCTGAACGCGATCGGCTTGCCAAGGCATTAGTCCAAGAGCAAGAAGCCCATGCAAAGACCCGCAATAATTTAATCGGGGCCTTGAGTGATGCGATGGGTCGACCATCAGCCTCAAAACCACCCGCTTTACCCGAGGGGCGATCTTAGAAATTTCTTTGGCTGCATTTGTTGAGTATTCCACCCCACGCGGACGGCCAGCAGATTGTAGACTAAGAGTATTGAGCTTCAGAAAGTATGGGTCCCTGGCTATCTGGCGTTCGTTGTTCGTTCAATTTGCTCCCTCAGAACCTATGGTATCCGTGCAAAATCTTGAGACCCGTCAGTCTCCAGCTTCCCCAGTGCTTTCAGAGCAGAGATCTCCCAATCAGCAGCTCATTCCTTTGACCGCAGTGACCTCTGACCAGGGAACGCTGACCGTCGGTGACTGTGACGTGGTTGATCTGGTCAAACAGTTTGGGTCGCCGCTTTATATTGTTGATGAGCATACGGTGAGGGTCGCCTGTCAGCAATATCGACAAGCCTTCGAGCAGTTCTACCCAGGCGAGTCTCAGGTTCTCTACGCGTCCAAGGCCTGGAATTGCCTTGCTATCTGTGCCCTAGTCGCCAGCGAGGGACTAGGGATTGATGTGGTCTCCGGCGGCGAGCTGTACACCGCACTTCAGGCTGGTGTGGATTCGGCCAAGCTCTATCTGCACGGCAACAACAAGTCTCAGGATGAATTGAAGCTTGCGATCGCAAACCACTGCACGATCATCGCTGATAACTGGCTAGAGCTAGACCTGCTCGTTGAGCTCGTTCAAGAACTAGCGCCTGAACATTCTCCCCGCGTCATGTTCCGCATGACCCCCGGCATCGAATGCCATACCCATGAATACATTCGCACCGGACACCTGGACAGCAAGTTTGGCTTTGACCCTGGGCAATTCAGCGACCTACTCACCTTTGCCCAAAAACATTCCGAAATCAACTGGGTTGGACTCCATGCCCACATCGGCTCCCAAATCTTTGAGCTACAGCCCCATCAAGACCTCACCAGCGTGATCGTTAGCTGGCTGGAGCAGGCTCACCAGGCCGGGTTGCCGATGCAAGAACTCAACGTCGGCGGCGGCCTTGGCATTCGCTACGTCGAGTCCGACGATCCCCCCAGTATCTTGACCTGGTCCCAAGTTGTTTGCGAAGGGATTGCCAAAGCCTGCCAAGCGAAGCAGCTTCCCTACCCCAAGCTTCTGTGTGAACCTGGACGGTCTTTAATTGGGTCAGCCTGCCTCACCGCCTACACCGTGGGCAGTCAAAAAACGGTTCCTGGCGTGCGGACCTATCTCAGCGTCGATGGCGGCATGTCAGATAATCCCCGCCCCATTACCTACCAGTCGCTTTATAGTCCCGTAATTGCCAATCGCATGACCGAAGCAGCCTCAGAAACGGTCACAATTGCCGGAAAACACTGCGAATCTGGCGATATCCTCCTAAAAGATGCAGCTCTACCCCCTAGCCAACCTGGAGATATCCTCGTAATCTTAGGGACAGGTGCCTACAATTACAGCATGGCCTCCAACTACAATCGTCTGCCCCGACCCGCAGCGGTCCTAGTCCAGGCCGGAGAAGCAAATCTAATTGTGCAGCGGGAAACATTTCAAGACCTCATACGTCACGATTGCCTGCCCTCACGGCTGCAGCCCGTTTAACAAGACAGCATTTCCCATAGGCTGCTGATCTGGAAGCCTGCAAGGGTAAACCACGACTGATCTAAAACCGACCGAGATAAGGGTTAAACCGCCGGAATGGAAGGGCTGCAAGCATGGCTGACAAATCAGAACTGGACTGAGTCCTTAACCTTTTTGCTAGATGTTGGCCTTGTCCTAGCGCTCACCTATATGGTCTTGCTCGTCATTGCAGAGCGTCGCACGCTCTGGATGGTGCGGGGTTTTATTTTTTTGATGCTAGCGGCCGCAGCCAGTAATCGATTGGGGTTGACGCTGCTCAGCTTTGTCCTCAGTAATTTAGTCATTGGTTCTGCCGTAGCAATGGCCGTCATTCTGCAGTCAGAGGCCCGTCGCTTTCTAGAACAGCTAGGACGAGGCGACATCCTCAATATGCTGCGTCCGACCCGTCAAGGCGTCCAGGGGCCAAAAACCGTTCTCGATGAAATTGTCGATGCCGTCAAAGAGCTGTCTCAGAACCGGACCGGTGCGCTTCTAATTTTAGAAACGCAGGATATTCCCATTGATGAACGGGACTTCTCAGTTCCTGGAATACGCCTGAGCGCCGAAATCTCGCGTGAACTCATCCAAACCATCTTTCAAACCTCCACTTTGCTCCACGATGGTGCTATCCTCATCCGGGGGGCGCGGATCGTGGCCGCAGGGGTGATTCTGCCCATTTCTGAGCGCACCGCGTCTCGGCAGTTGGGGACGCGTCACCGAGCCGCAATGGGCATCACCGAGCGGGTCGAGAACTGCATTTGTGTCGTGGTTTCAGAAGAAACAGGATCTATCTCTTTAGCCGAGCAAGGAACGCTCAATCGGCCCTTAACTAGCAGTAAACTGAAAGAATTACTAGAAGCACGAGTCAACCCCTCCGTTGATGAGGTCGTCACGCCTAGCCTCAGAGGTATCCGACGCCAACTTCGGGAAAAAAGCCTCGCCCTCTTACCCCGACTTCCTTTTCCTGGTTCTCGCAAGAAAACATGATTTCGAAACCCATCCTACAGGATTTACCCATTGACCTCGATGTCCAGAGGCTGCCTCGGCACATTGCCGTGATCATGGATGGAAACGGGCGATGGGCGAACCAGCGGGGACTTCCTCGAATCATGGGTCACCGTCGCGGTGTCGATACGCTCAAGTCTTTACTGCGCTGCTGCAAAGACTGGGGTATTGAATCTCTTACAGCCTATGCCTTTTCCACTGAGAACTGGGGACGCCCCTTAGAGGAAGTTGATTTTTTAATGACTCTGTTCGAGCGAGTTCTGCGGCGCGAACTCGACGAAATGATGACCGAAGGCGTGCAGATTCGCTTCGTTGGCGATCTCAAGGCACTGCCCCCGTCACTCCAATCTGAAATCCAGCGAGCTGTTGACGCCACCCAGGCTAACAAAGGCATTCAGTTTGTTGTTGCCACCAACTATGGCGGGCGCTGGGAGATTTTACAGGCCTGTCGCCAGATTGCGACTCAGGTGCAGCAAGGCAAATTAGCCGTCGAAGAAATTGATGAATCTCTGTTTGCGTCCCATCTCTATACCGCCGGTATCTGTGACCCCGATCTGTTGATTCGTACCAGCGGCGAGATGCGGGTCAGCAACTTTTTGCTGTGGCAGGTGGCCTACGCTGAACTGTATGTCACCGATACTCTGTGGCCCGACTTTGACCGTGCCGAGCTGCATCAGGCACTACAAAATTATCAGCAGCGGCATCGACGCTTCGGTCGTATTTAAAGGGTTTTGACCTTACGCTTTTTAGACTTGGTGCTTGGCCCCAACGTCTAGGGACCGGCAAACACCGCATCTTCAATATCACGGCGGCTGAAGGAATATTTGAAGGTACGACGAACCGTCTGCTCGCCGTCTTCAACACCCGTATAGGCAACAGACAATTCTTCAACATCTAGCCTTAGCTCGGCGCGCCATTGGGGATGTTGCAAATGCCAAAGATCCAGCTCTTCTGAGTCTTGTGTACAGCCTTGATCTCTAAGCCACTGCTCAATTTGGGGGAGTGGATGGCTGTAAAGCGGAGTATCCGCTTCGGGAAGGGAAGTCTGGGGCATATCTACTTTACTGGAGTCCTGTCGCAGTGACGTGATCTTATTCTAGAGGGAGACGGGCTGCTTCCTCAGATAAGTTGGGGGCGGAGGCCGTCGTCTGCTGCTGGAACCAAACGATCACCGGCTGTGCCCATTCTGGAGACCGCTGTGCCGCCCTCCAGCTCTCACTTTGAGCGGTCCCCACCACTAGCGCGAGCACCAGACAGACCAGGAATGTAATGCCTAATAAGAAGAGGGCAAAGACTTCACCTGGCGACAGCGGACGCTGCTGAGCATTTAGATGGACCGACTGCGAAACAGGAGCGGCCGTCCGGCGCGGGACGGGCGGACGAAACTGACGATCGTAGTGGCGACGAGCTTCAGCATTGCTGAGGGTTGTATAAGCTTCCTTCAGCTTTTGAAACTGTTCTGCGGCCTTCTCTAGCGGCAGCTCCGTGGTATCAGGATGATACAGCTTGCTTTTCTGGCGATAGGCACGCCGAACATCGTCCTCGGAGGCGGTGGGGCTTAGGCCCAGTAGTTTGTAGTAAGTCAAGGCAGCAGGGCTAGAATTGCCGGAAGAGTGCTTTTGGTTCACACAACCATTCTCTCTATTGCTGCCGCTATTGTACAGATACGAACCGCTATCCCACCAAATCGAAGACCTTAAACATGGGTAAGTACATGGCGACGAGAATAGAACCGACCATGCCACCCAGAACAACAATCATCAAGGGTTCGATAACGCTGGTCATGGCCTTAACAGCTTGCTCAACTTCATCCTCATAGAAGTCAGCCACCTTCATCAGCATTTTGTCGAGTTCACCCGTTTCTTCACCGACATTGATCATCTGCGTGGCCAGCACCGGAAAGACCTTTTCTTTCTGGAGGGCGAGGCTAAGCATGCCGCCCCCTTGGATTTCACGGCGGGCTTCGTCAACGGCGTTGGCAATAATCTGGTTGCCTGCGGTATCGCGGACAATTTCTAGCGCTGACAGTATCGGGACGCCGGAGCGAGAGAGAGAACCGAAGGTGCGGCAGAAGCGCGCAACGGCTGTTTTCTGAATCAGGTCACCGAAGAGGGGAACCTTGAGAGAAATCCGGTCAATGGTTTCTCGTCCTGCGCGAGTTTTGTAGTACTGACGCATCCCAAATACAATCCCAATGATGACCACAATAGTAGGAACAAGGTAGGCAGGATTACGGAGAAATTCACTGAGGTTGACCAGTAGCTGGGTGAAGGCCGGTAGTTCGCCTCCGAGCTGTTTGAAAATACCGTCAAAAATAGGGATCAGGAAGATCACCATACCAAAGAAGATGGCAACGGCAATCAGTGTCACCACAACGGGATAGGCGAGGGCCGATTTAATCTGGTTGTTGAGTCGAGCTGAATCTTCAAGCAGCTTCGATAGGCGGTTAAGAACTTCATCTAGGACTCCCCCCATCTCGCCCGCTTGAATCATGGCGACGTAAAGTTCGTCGAAGGCTTCAGGATGCGATCGCATCGCATCCGAAAGACTCACACCCTGCTGTACATCGGCGTTGACGTCGAGCAGCGCCTTCTTAAGCTTAGGATTTTTGCACTGCTCAGACATGACGCCCAAGCCACGGACCAGGGCAACACCAGCATTAACAAGGGCCGCAAACTGACGAGAGAACAGCGCCTTATCTTTGACCGTAATGTTGTTGAGGAAGCTGAGATCAAGATCGCCATTGAGGCTAAAGCCTTCTGCCTCTTTAACATCAAGGATGTAAAGCCCCTGCTGCTGTAGGTTCGCGCGGGCTTCTTTGGGAGAGTTGGCATTTATTTTCTGCTTACTCGCTTTCCCTTGGGGACTGCGCGCACGCACAACATAGGTGGGCATATTACACCTCTTTAGAAATCAAATAAGCGGACATAAACAAAGAGAAAGAACAATCTATCGACGGCGTTGGCCTGCAGCAGCACCATTCATCTGACCGCCCACCTGAGCCGAACCAATCAGACGCTGCAGCTCATCTGCGCGAGACGTCTTAGACATAGCAGCCTCAAAAGAGATAGTACCCGCTTTATAAAGGTCAGCTAGCACTTTCTCCAAAGTCACCATCCCGAGCTTGCCGCCGGTTTGAATGGCAGAATAAATCTGAGAGGTTTTGCCTTCTCGAATCAGGTTTGCGATCGCAGGTGTCACGGCCATAATTTCCTGAGCCATCACGCGACCAAATTCACCTGGTTTGACATTTTTGCGGGGGACCAAAGTCTGACTAAAGACAGAGACTAGAGAGTTAGAGAGCTGCACCCGAACCTGCATTTGCTGCTCTGGCGGGAACACATCGACCATGCGGTCAACGGTCTGGGCTGCTGAGCTGGTGTGCAAGGTACCGAAGACCAGGTGCCCCGTTTCCGCCGCTGAGATGGCAAGCTGAATCGTTTCTAAGTCCCGCATCTCACCCACTAGAATGACATCGGGATCTTCCCGGAGCGCGGCCCGCAGTGCATTGGCAAAACTTTTAGTATCTTCACCCACTTGACGCTGGTGAATCATGCTTTTGAGCGGTTCATAGACAAATTCAATCGGGTCTTCCACCGTCAAAATATGCTCAGCCCGCGTCAAATTAATGTTGTTGATCATTGACGCTAGCGTCGTTGACTTTCCTGAGCCGGTGGGACCGGTTACAAGTACCAATCCACGTGGCTTCTCAGACATCTCCCGCACAATGTTAGGCAGGCCCAGGGTCTCAATGGTGGGAATTTTCGAACTCAAGGCTCTCAGTGCGGCCGCATAGGTACCTCGGTCTTTGTAGACGTTAACCCGGAAGCGAGCTAGACCTCTAACACCGTAGGAGCAGTCTAGTTCCCAGGTTTGCTCAAGCTGCTTTCGCTGAGTATTATTGAGCATGCTGAAGATCAGCCGTTGGCACATTTCTGCCGTCAGTGGCTCGTACTCGGCAGGCGCGAGCTTACCGTTGACGCGCATGTAGGGGGGCAAACCCGCCGATAGGTGTAGGTCAGAGCCGCCTCGCTCGACAACCTCTTCCATTAGGTCTTCAATCATATAGTCCATGAGCGTTTCTCAATCCCTTTTAGCTTTAGTATTTTCAAGACAATTACAAATCAGATGATGCCTCGTCGGGCACTTCTTCAAACCGAGGGGTCGTACAGAAAGGACAGTCCAGCCATTCCGGTCTGAGAGCTGCGGTGCAGACCCGACAGGTAAGTGAGGTTTTGCGCTTGGCTTTCAGCTCGGCCTCCAAGCCGCTATCGGTGAAGGTAACCCGCTCAACCTCTTCCAGAGTGGTTTCACCACCTTTGACAAGATTGAGACTGTAGGACAGCAGGGTAATCATCCCTTCTTCCACCGCAACTTCTTTGATGCGTTCGGTAGGTGCCCCTTCGGTAATCATGGCCTGAAGGGTCTCGGTCACCTGCATCACTTCGTAAACACCACATCGCCCTTTGTAGCCGATGCCTTTACAGGTTTGGCACACGGTCTGATTTGTTGCTTCTGCAGCCTGAATCTCATCTGCTGATAGCGTATTAGCACGATAGAAAGTGATTTCTGCGCCCTGGGTGGCAGAGAGTCCAAAGCGGGACAGCTCCAGCGAACTGGGCTGATAAGGAATCTTGCAGTCGGAACAAACCCGGCGGACCAGTCGCTGGGCGACGACGCCAATCAGCGAAGCCGAGACCATAAAGGGTTCAACATCCATTTCTGCAAGACGCGCGATCGCACTGGCTGCATCATTGGTGTGTAGGGTGGTCAAAACTAAGTGACCTGTGAGAGCGGCCTCAATAGCCGTTTTCGCCGTTTCTTTGTCCCGAGTCTCACCCACCAGAATCACATCTGGATCCTGTCTGAGGAAAGCCCGCAAAATAGAGGCGAAATCCATACCCTTTTCTCGGATAACCTGTACCTGAGTCAGACCAGGGAGCGTATATTCAATCGGGTCTTCCGCCGTGCTGATATTGACGCCGGGGTCGTTACACTCAGCGAGTGCAGAGTAAAGCGTTGTTGTTTTACCTGAACCGGTTGGCCCGGTTACTAAGATGAGTCCGAAGGGACGACTGACCATATCCCGAACAATGTCGAGGCTCTCAGGATCTGAGATCAGCTTATCGAGTCCCAACTGTGTCGAGGAGTTGTCCAGAATTCGCAGCACCACCTTCTCACCATATCGGCTCGGTAGCGTACTAACCCGGAAGTCAATTTTGCGACCCTGAAATAGGCGTCGAATCCGACCATCCTGCGGCAAGCGTCGTTCGGCGATATCTAGCTCGGCAATAATTTTAAAGCGAGAAATGACGGCTGGAATAATTTTGCGGGGCAGGTGGTCAAAGGCCTGCATGAGAACGCCATCTTTCCGAAAGCGAACCCTGAGGCTCTCTTCTTGCGGCTCAATGTGAATATCAGATACGCCCTCTTGTAGAGCTTTGGCTAAAATCTTATTCACCAAGGCAATGATGGGCGCGGTCCCTGCATCCTGTACCGCATCTCCAAGGTCAGCTTCTAACTCATCGGCAACCTCCTCAAGCCCCATGATGGCTTCGAGATCGTCTTCTAGATCAAACTCAAGAGCCTGCTGAGCTTGGCCCTGCTGCTCTACCTGTTTATCCAGATACTTGGCAATCAGTTGCTGGTAGTCTTCAACCGCAACCACCATCCGCTGAAGGTTAATGCCCTGGGGACGTAGAATACGCCCTAGGTCGTCTAAAGCTCTTAAGTTATCGGGATCCACCATGGCCACCAGCAGTGCGGGTGGCGTTGATTCCCGGTTCAGCATCAGCGGCACCAGCTGGCAGCGGCGGCAAAGCTCAAGGGGAATCAGCGTGTCAATTAGTTCGCCAACCTGATCGGTTGGAATCTGGTTGATCTCTGGATCGAGAGAGTCAATACCATAGAGAATCTTAAGTTCAAAGAGCTGCTGGCGCTTGAACTGACGGAGTAGTTCAGGGGGCAGGGCTTGACCTGTCATACCCTGTAAAACTTCGACCAGAGATCGGCCTGACTGACGGCTTTCGACGGTGGCCTCGCGGAGCTGATCCTGATCGATATAGCCCTTGGCAATCAACTTGTTCCCAAAGGGCGAAAAATTCTGCCGGGTAATGAGGGCTCTACGTTGGGAAGGTGAGTTGACCATATCGTACAGAGGGTAGGAGATCTTTGATGAAGGCTTAGAAGAGGCTGCGATCGCAACAGATCTACGCCTGCTATTTTATATGTCCTGATTGGTGGAAATGACTCAGGGTTGGAGATATTTCTTTCAGCATGCCCATATTATTCACCGTTCTTTAACCCATAACCTGAATCGGTCTGTGCCACGAGCCATATAAAACGGTGATTTTTCTACATTCTTGTGAGGGAACCCGAACCAAACTTTTAGCGAAACCGCCCCTAATAGCACCAGTCAATAGTGATAACCTAGGCGAAGTGGCTAGATTGCTGTACATAATAGAAGCAATCAAACGGAAAGTAATTTAGTTGTTGACGAGTAAGACAGAACATAATGAGTGGTGACGAGCAGCAGAATGAATATCAGGGCGATATGCAGCCAGAAGTAGACAACCCAGTCTCTAGCGATGCGCAGCAGCCCCAGGACCTTGAAATGGGCGATGATGCCGCCGTAGAGGTGCCCATTGTTGAAGATATCCCGGCAGAGATACCTGCTGTTGACGCCACTGAGACAGCGGAGACGACAGCAGATGGCAGCGCTGCCCCCTCCCAGGAGAGCACCGAAGAAACAACAGATGCCCTGCAGCAGAAATTGGAGGGCGTCACCGGTCAATATATGCGAATTGCGGCGGACTTCGATAATTTTCGCAAGCGAACAGAGCGAGAGAAATCGGATCTAGAGCAGCGGGTCAAGCGAGAGACCATCAGTGAGCTGTTGCCGGTTATTGATAGCTTTGAGCGCGCCAAATCCCACATCAATCCTCAAACTGAAGAAGAAATAAATATTCAAAAGAGCTATCAGGGCGTTTATAAGCAGCTTGTCGATTGTCTGAAGCGAATCGGGGTTGCTCCCATGCGTGCGCAGGGTAAAGAATTTGACCCTAATCTACACGAAGCGATTATGCGGGAGCCCACAGATCAGTTCACAGAAGGTGAAGTGATGGAAGAACTCGTCAATGGGTACATGATCGGCGATCTTGTGCTGCGTCACGCCATGGTCAAAGTTGCTGCACCTGCAGAGCCCATGCTAACCTCTGAAGAAAATTCACCCGAGACTCTTGACAGTCAAGCCGTTGAATAGCCCTTCTGCGTTGTTCTCGAAAAGAATATCAGCAAAATTTAGGAACCAGTGATTAAAACTGTTGGGAGTTGCGGCACCCTAACTAATGTAGGAGTCTCCTAAAAGAGAACTCGAAGTATAAGAAAACTGCCGTTGGCTATAAAGAAATTATGGGCAAGGTCATAGGAATTGATCTAGGAACAACAAACAGTTGTGTTGCTGTTTTAGAAGGGGGAAAGCCTGTGGTGATTCCCAACACTGAGGGCGGCCGTACAACCCCTAGTATCGTCGGCTTCGGCAAGTCAGGAGATCGCCTGGTAGGGCAATTGGCGAAGCGTCAGGCTGTCACCAACGCTGAGAATACGATTTTCAGTATTAAGCGGTTTATCGGTCGGCGCTGGCAAGAGACCGAGAATGAACGCTCTAGAGTGTCATATTCCTGCGTTGTCGGGCGCGACGACACCGTTAACGTGCAGATTCGGGGTAAAAGCTACACTTCTCAAGAAGTGTCAGCCATGGTTCTGCAAAAGTTAAAACAGGACGCCGAGAGCTACCTGGGCGAAACCGTGACCCAGGCAGTCATTACCGTCCCTGCCTACTTTAGCGATGCTCAGCGTCAGGCAACGAAGGATGCCGGCACGATTGCGGGATTAGAAGTACTCCGCATCATTAATGAACCCACGGCAGCCTCTCTTTCCTATGGCCTAGATAAGCAAGACCAGGACGAAAAAGTACTGGTGTTTGACTTAGGCGGCGGCACCTTTGATGTCTCCATTCTGCAGCTTGGAGATGGGGTCTTTGAGGTGAAGGCCACCGCCGGCAATAATCACCTGGGGGGTGACGACTTTGATGAAGCCATCCTGCGCTGGATGCTTGAACATTTCCAATCGGTCGAGAATCTAGACCTCTCTAATGACAAGATGGCGCTTCAGCGTCTTCGGGAAGCATCAGAGAAGGCCAAGATTGAGCTTTCTAGCACCGTTACAACCTCCATTAATCTGCCCTTTATTACTGCAGATGAGTCGGGTCCGAAGCATTTAGAGATGGACCTAACCCGCGCAAAATTTGAGGAGCTTGTGGGTGAACTGGTAACCGAAACGCTCACGCCAGTCAAGCAGGCACTTGAAGATGGCGGCTTAAATCCTGAAAATATTGATCGCATTGTTTTAGTGGGGGGATCGACACGCATACCTGCGGTACAGGAAGCGATTCAAGAGTACTTTGGAGGGAAAGCGCCCGATCGGTCGGTTAATCCCGATGAATCTGTGGCTTTGGGGGCCGCGATTCAAGCAGGTGTTCTGGGCGGAGAAGTTAAAGATCTGCTGTTGCTAGATGTCTCACCCCTGTCCATGGGAATTGAGACCCTGGGCGGCGTCTTCACGAAGATCATTGATCGCAATACGACGTTGCCCACTAGCCGTTCTCAATGTTTTTCAACCGCAACCGATGGTCAAACCTGCGTTGAGATTCAGGTTTATCAAGGTGAGCGGGCAATGGTCAAAGACAATCGCTGTCTCGGGAACTTTGAATTAACCGGTATTCCTGCTGCACCACGCGGAGTGCCTCAAATTGAGGTGACATTTGATATTGATGCTAACGGTATTCTAAATGTCTCTGCACAAGATCGCGGGACAGGCCGGGAGCAAAGTATTCGCATTTCCAATACGGGTGGCCTCAGCAGCCTAGAGGTTGAGCGGATGCGGCAAGAAGCTCAGGTTTACGCCGACCAAGACCAGGCACATCGTGAGATTGCTCAATACAAAAATCAGTTGGATAGCTTATTGTATAGCTATACCTCAACGCTCGCGGAAAATGGCAATTTGATTAGTGCTGACTTAAGGCAACGCGCTGATCAAACTGTGGCTCAAGCACGAGCGGCAAGTGCCTATCCTGAAATCACGATCACTGTTCTCAAGCAGCACATTGATGATCTCAATCGCGTTCTTCTGGATGTCGGGGCGGCTGTTTATCAGTTCGCAGGGCAGCCTTCTGTTGGTGACTCTGCTGCACCGAGTGCGCCCGTTGAAGCAAGCCCACCTCCAGAAGAAGTTTTTGCTTCGGCAGAAGCTGCTCCTAGAGAGACGATGAATGATGATGCTACGATCATTGGTGATTTTGACGACACGGTAATTACAGACTATGAAGCTGTCGATTAACGGTCGTGGGCGTCAGGATTTATTGTTCTACTGACTGAATGTGATCTATGGCTCGGGACTACTATGACCTTCTCGGTGTTTCTCGAAATGCTGATCCAGACGAGCTAAAGCGCGCTTACCGCCGCTTGGCACGTAAGTATCACCCTGATGTGAATAAAGAACCGGGAGCAGAGGATCAGTTTAAGGAGGTTAACCGGGCCTACGAAGTCCTCTCTGACGGTGAAATGCGGGCCAGATACGATCGTTTTGGCGAGGCGGGCGTAGGTTCTGCTGCTGCGGGTCCGGGTGCAGGCGGGTTCCAAGACTTCGGCGATATGGGCGGGTTTGCCGATATTTTTGAAAGCTTCTTTGGTGGCGGCGGATTTGGCGGTACCACTCAGGCAGGGCGACGACGCTCAGGACCTGCTCGCGGCGAAGATCTACGATTCGATCTCAAGCTGGAGTTTCGGGAAGCAATTTTTGGCGGTGAGCATCAGATTCGGATCTCTCACCTAGAAGTCTGCAACACCTGTGAAGGCTCGGGAGCAAAGGCCGGAACGAAGCCTCAATCCTGCGGAACCTGTCAGGGGAATGGCCAGGTGCGTCGGATGACGCGGACCCCCTTTGGTAGCTTTACGCAGGTGTCAGTCTGCCCAACCTGTTCAGGGACGGGGCAAACGGTGACAGATAAGTGCGAAACCTGTGGTGGCAAAGGCCAAAATCAGGTTAGCAAGAAATTAAAAATCACAATCCCTGCGGGCGTTGATACCGGTACTCGCCTGCGCGTTTCCAATGAAGGCGACGCCGGACAGAGAAACGGACCTGCAGGCGACCTATACGTCTATCTCTTCATCAAAGAGGATGCTGAATTCCGTCGGGAAGGCTCAAATATTCTCTCGGCGTTGAAGGTCAGCTATCTACAGGCAATTCTGGGCGCGAAAGTCCCGGTTAATACGGTGGATGGCGAAGAGCCGGTCATGATCCCAGCAGGGACACAGCCGGGGACTGTATTGACGCTGGACAATCACGGTGTGCCGCGTCTCGGGAATCCCGTCAGTCGTGGAGATCACTTGATTACGGTTGTGATCGATATTCCGACGCGGGTGTCGACTGAAGAAAGGGAATTACTCGAGAAGCTGGCCGATATCAAGGGTGAGCAGGCCGGGAAGGGTGGCGTTGAGGGCTTCCTCGGTGGAATTTTTGGCCGATGAGCGATTCTCTGGGTCAGCCTGACGAAAAACTAGATTTGCGCGGGACGCCCTGTCCGCTGAACTTTGTGCGCACAAAGCTGCGGCTGCAGCAGATGTCGCCGGGTGCGTTGCTGGAAGTCTGGCTAGATCCTGGCGAACCAATTGAACAGGTGCCAGACAGTCTGGTGGTGGCTGGCTACAAAGTCGAAGGTTTGGTTGACTACTCTGGATATTTTGCGTTGCAGGTCCGTCGGCCCGTCGGGACATGAAGGCTGAGCGAACCGCCAGCGCTGAGCTGGTGGGTGTGGTTGTGGCGGTGCAGGCGAATTATTATCGGGTTCAGCTTTTAGCAGGGCAGGCTTCTGAGTCGGCAACGGAACTGCTGTGTACTCGACGATCGCGCCTCAAAAAGCTGGGACAGCAAATTATGGTAGGTGATCGGGTCGGGGTAGAAGAGCCGGATTGGCAGGGTTTAAGAGGTGCGATCGCAACTATCTCCCCTCGCCAAACTCAGCTACACCGGCCTCCGGTTGCCAACGCCAATCAAGTGCTGCTCATGTTTGCGCTAGCGGATCCCACCTTAGATCCCCTGCAGCTTACTCGTTTCTTAGTCACGGTCGAAGCCACTGGCCTCAGGATTGTTCTGGGCCTTAACAAGAAAGAACTACTGGACGAAGATCAGCAGCAGCAGTGGCAAGACCGCCTTCGTAAATGGGGCTACCAGCCTTTCCTGATCAGTCTCTATGAGCAAGCGGGCCTACAGGAACTGCAGCAACAGCTACAGGGACAGCTAACCGTTTTGTCGGGGCCTTCGGGCGTGGGTAAGTCCAGCCTCATCAATAATCTGATCCCAGAGCATGACGTGCGGGTCGGCTCTGTTTCAGAGCGCTGGGGTCAGGGCAAACACACCACTCGGCACGTCGAATTGTTTGACCTGCCCGGTGGCGGACTCCTGGCCGATACGCCCGGGTTCAATCAGCCCAGCACCACCTGTCGTCCCCAAGCGCTAGCCCAATATTTCCCAGAGGCTCAGCAACGCTTAGCGCAGGCTCAATGTCAGTTTAATGACTGCTTTCATCGAGATGAACCGAATTGCTCTGTCCGCGGCAACTGGGAGCGATATCCCTATTACCTAACCCTGCTGGAAGAGGTGATCGCCCATCAAAGTGAACAGGATGCGATCGCAAATGCTGAATCCACCCTCAAGCGCAAAGCGAAGCGTAAAGGGAATACAGAATACGAACCCAAGCTTTCTAGCAAACGCTACCGACGTCCCTCCCGTCGATCCCAGCGCCAAAACCTTAAAGATCTTTATCCTGATCGCCATAACCCCGAACATAGCGAGGATAGCCCTTCCCACTAAGAGGCATGAAGCATTTCTAATCGGCGCTGCACTGCAAGCAGATTGCGAGGCAGGTCATAGCGCAGGCGCTTCTCGATGGCAATAATAGGCATCGTCCGCTTCGGCCAAATGAATAGGCTGTAGGTCAACTGCGTTCCGTCGGCAGCGGGTTCTAAAAGCCAATCACCAGAAAAAGCCTTGAAGTCTCCTTCGACCATCTCAAAGTGAATCGCATTGAGAAAGTCTTCCGTCATGTCTAGGACAACACGGGCTGAGAACTTGAGAAAAAGAGCACTTTGCACCCCAATTTGCTCCAGCCGAATCCCCTCTTGAGGATGCTCTAATAGCTGGCTGGTCGCCAGATTGGGGATAAAATCGGCAAGGCGTTCGTAATCCGTGAGGACCTGCCACACCTGCTCTTGAGAATAGGGCAGTACCGTCTTGGCGATAATCTGACGCTGGCGTTTTTCCAGCTTTTCAGTCTCTAGAGAAACAGCGGCCAAGGCTTCTGCCTCCGCCTCGCTCGTCGGAGGGATACTCTGCAGTTCCTGATCGCTAATCGCATCTGCAGCACGGGATGACTCCTGACTGGCGAAAGCCTGAGTCGAGTCGCTGTCTGACAGTGAATCTGATTGCATAGGGTGAGCATCCTCAACGAATGGGCTATTCTGATGATCCATTAAACTGTAGACCCGTTCCAATTAACAACGATCGTTCAGACCCCGCTAGAAACAGGCAATCAATCCTAGGATTGACTGAAGACGGCCACCAACTCACACTGGTTGAGCAACTTTATGGGTAACCATCAATCCTCTGGAGATCCGGCAAAATACCCACTCCGGCGACTGCTGCGCTATAGTCGCTCCTACCGCCGTCAGATAGGGTGGGCGGCCACCTGCTCTGTGCTCAATAAAATTTTTGATTTGGCCCCTCCAGCCCTGATCGGGGCCGCAGTGGATGTGGTGGTGCAGCGCCAGGACTCCATCATTGCCAGCTTTGGAATTACAGATGTTTGGCAACAGCTTGTAACCCTGGCGCTGCTGTCAGCCCTAGTGTGGGGCCTAGAGTCATTATTTGAATACGCCTATCAACGACTCTGGCGGAATCTAGCCCAAGCGCTACAGCATGACGTGCGGCTAGATGCCTATGCCCATCTCCAGAATTTAGAGCTGTCCTATTTCGAGGCACGGACGACCGGCGGCCTCATGTCCATTCTCAACGATGACGTTAACCAGCTAGAGCGGTTTTTAGACCAGGGTGCCAATGATATTCTCCAGGTGATTACAACGGTGATTATTATCGGCGCTGTTTTCTTAGGCACCGCCCCCAACGTTGCTTGGATGGCGCTGTTGCCCATGCCGTTTATCATTTGGGGTGCGATCGCATTTCAAAAACGACTGGCCCCTCGCTATGCCCTTGTCCGGGAGCAAGTGGGGCTGCTGAACGGTCGTCTTTCCAACAACCTCAGCGGCATCACCACCATCAAAAGCTTTACCACCGAAGCCTACGAAGTTGAGCAGGTGGCTCTAGAGAGCAACGCCTATAGCGACAGCAACCAAAACGCCATTGCCCTCAGCGCTGCCTTTATCCCACTTATTCGGGTCTTGATTTTACTGGCCTTCATTGCCATTTTGCTCTACGGCGGTATGGAAGTCGTCAATGGTGCATTAGCTGTCGGTACCTATAGCGTTCTAGTCTTCCTCACCCAGCGATTACTGTGGCCCCTCACTCGCCTTGGCGAAACATTAGATCAATATCAGCGGGCCATGGCTTCCACTCGACGGATCATGGGGTTACTAGATACGCCTATTCATATTCATCCAGGTCATTTAGCACTGCCCCTGGCGGCAGTCAAAGGGGATTTGAGGCTAGCAGGCGTTTCCTTTGCCTATGAAGCCGACAACCCAGTTTTAGACGACATTGATCTGCATATCCCTGCAGGACAAACCATTGCCATTGTGGGCTCGACAGGCTCGGGCAAAAGCACGCTATCTAAGCTGTTACTCAGACTCTACGAAGTTGAGACGGGCAAGGTGACCCTCGACAACATCGATATCCAGACCTTACGAATCAAGGATCTACGCCGAGCCATTGGACTGGTGAGCCAAGACGTATTTCTGTTCCACGGCACGGTTCGAGAAAATATTGCCTATGGCCGTTTAGATGCCACCCTCGCTGAGATTGAGACTGCGGCCAAGCATGCCGAAGCCCATGCCTTTATCCAGCAGCTGCCGCAGGGATACGAAACAATCGTAGGAGAGCGGGGGCAAAAGCTTTCTGGGGGGCAACGACAGCGCCTATCGATTGCGAGGGCCTTGCTCAAGGATCCGCCGATTCTGATTCTGGATGAAGCGACATCAGCCGTAGATAACGAGACGGAGGCCGCTATCCAAAAATCGCTGGATCGAATTACAGCTCACCGAACAACCATTGCGATCGCACATCGGCTCTCCACCATTCGCCATGCAGACTGCATTTATGTTCTGGAGCAGGGCCAGATCAAAGAGCAAGGCCAGCATGAAGAGTTACTAAAGCTATCAGGCGTTTATGCGCAGCTCTGGCGGGTCCAAACGGGGCAGCGAGAAATGGTATAGATAACGCACACATACAGCTCAGCAAGCACCAGAACATACTCAGTAATGCTCAGCTTCAATGAAGGGTGCGATTGTGCAGGACTGTCTGCAAATGGCGAAGCTGTTTGTCTAACACCAGATCGTCGATAAAGGTATAGTCGAGCAGTTTGAGTGCCCCCTTCAGCTTCGCTGTGATGTCAGCCTGATGGGGAAGGAGATCATGATCTGGAAAATGGGACACGATTTCGACAAGATGGCTGGGCATCAGGTCTTTGATGCCCGCTTCCGGTTTGTTCTCAGGGGCATGGGTCAGAATTAGCGGCAGATCTGCGTGGGGGCGATACCAGTCGAGAAAAACATCAGCATTGGGTTCTAAGGTCGTTAAATCAAGAATCAGTAGGTCGGGAAGGTGTTCTTCGCACACCTTCAGCTGCTCCAGCGTTGGCACGACCTGAATATCGGCCATTTGCCATAGAACTTCTATGCCTTGAGCCGTGAGTAAGTGCTGCCAGATGTCACCCTGGGTATGGGAGGTTTGAATCAATAAAACAGACTTAGCCGCCAAATGCTGCAGCTTGTAGTTGGGAACAGAGGGCGCAAGCCGAAATTCGAGTTCTGTCTTACCCACTTGAATGCGATCGCTGTCTTTGAGCAACTGAGGGGTGCTAATCCGCTGCCCATTAAGGAATGAACCGTTGCGGCTCCATAGATCGACAAAGTAAAAGTTGCCCGTCCGTAGGAGCTGCAGCAGCATGGCATGGTTGCGAGACACCATACGATCCGGTAGCACAATATCGTTGTTTGAAGCCCGACCAATGGTCCAGGTGGTGCGACCCGCTAGCAGAATCTGAGACTGCCCGGAGGGACGATCAATCATCAACTGCGGCAGAGAAACGGTGCAGCCGCTATTCTCATACCACCGCTCTTCTTTCTCTAGAAGCAGCTCAATCTGGGCATCGGCTAGTGGCCGTGCCAAGAAATAGCCCTGGCCGTGCTGGCAGTTAAGGGCTCTTAACTGTAGGAGCTGATTGATGGTTTCTACGCCTTCGGCGACGACCTCTAGATCCAGCGTCTCCGCGAGGTGCAGAATCGTACGAACAATCTCTAGATTTTCTTTGGTCTCAAGTTGGTGAATAAAGGACCGATCAACTTTCAGGAAATTGATGGGAAAACTCTGCAGGTAGCTCAGGGAAGAATAGCCTGTGCCAAAATCATCAATGCAGAGCTGAATCCCGAGTTGCTGAAGTTCGGCCAGCCGCGTGAGCACAAACTCACTTTTATCTAGAATCGTGCTTTCTGTAATTTCTAGCTTGAGGCAGTGGGCCGTGAGTTGTGTCTCTGACAAGACGGCCTGAATATGGCGGACAAGGTCAGGATGGCAAAGCTCTCGGCTAGAAAGATTAACGGTGATGAAGTAGCTGTGGGCATGGGGAAAGGTCTGCTGCCACTGCCGCAGCTTCATACAGGCTTCTTTGAGAACCCAGTGGCCTAACGGAACAATCAAGCCTGTTTCTTCGGCAACGGGCAGAAAGGCATCAGGCCCCACATGCCCCTGCTGAGGATGTTGCCAGGAGACAAGAGCTTCAAAACCTTCGATGTTACCTGTTTCTAAGGAACTGATCGGTTGATAGTTGAGCTGTAGCTCTTGATTAGCAATGGCCTGCCTGAGATCGGTTTCCAGATCCAGACGCGCCACAGCTTTGAGGTGCATGGCAGTATCGAAGAGAGCGTAGCAGGCTTTACCAGACGCTTTCGCATAGTAAAGGGCAATATCGGCGTCGCGCAGCAGCTCTTCTGGCTGACTATATCGCTCAGAACTCAAGGCAATGCCGATGCTGGTGGTGCTGAAAACGCTCCGCCCTTCTACAAGATAGGGAATAGCCATCTCTTTAAGGATGCGATCGCAAATCAGCACAACCTCTGCCCGAGTCGCCACATCATTCACGAGCATTGTGAACTCATCACCGCCGAGACGCGCCACCGTATCACCAGGCCTGAGCAGTTTTTGTAATTTTTGAGCCACGGCAATCAATAGCTGGTCACCCATACCGTGGCCCAAACTATCGTTAATGACCTTGAAACGATCTAAATCTAGGAATAAAACGGCAAATTGATACTTGTGTTCCCGCTGAGAATGCTGGACGAGATGCTTGAGCCGATCCATAAATAGAGATCGATTGGGGAGAGCCGTCAGCGGATCGTAAAGGGCATCTCGCTGAAGTCGAGCCTGCTTTTCTTTAATAGCCGTAATATCAGTGATCAAGCCCGTCAGACCCAGATGGCCACTGGAATCACCAATAACTTGGCCCTGTTCCCATAGCCAACGCTCTTGACCTGTTTTAGTACAAATGCGATATTCCAAACTGTAGGGCTGTCTATCTTCAATAGCCGCTTTCGTCACCTGTTGGACTCGACATCTATCTTCTGAATGAATCAGGCTGGCGTAGGAAAGTGGTCCCGATTTTGTGAGTTCTTCGTGCTTGTATCCCGTTAACTGTAAACATCCTTCGCTGAGATAGCGCATTGTCCGCCCATGGGGATCGAGACAATAGAAAACGATGCCGGGCAGCGCATTAATGAGATCAGAAAGCGGCCGCGAATCACAGGTAGTAGTCATGCGCAGCCTGAGTAGATAACAATCAGTAAAGCGATATGTTTTTGACGCAAAGTAAATCTAAGCAAGTGAAAGCTGCCCGGAGCACTAATCTGCGAAAATTGAAAGTCGTAACAGTCAGTTTATCTAGACATTATTAATATTCTAGCGGCTGGCAGCTATCTCGCCCCGAACAGTGCCTAGAAGGGGGAAAGTTCTGCTGTAAAGTTTAGCGGCAGGTATAGAGTTATCCCGCTCTAGTGCGACAGCGATCGCAATGTCCACATCGAAAGGTGGCTGAAGCAAATCCAAAGTAACCAAGGATCCATCGCCACCGACAGTGACGGGTGCGAATAAAGGATTTCATGGTACTACGGTCAGTTTTCTGAGGGCGGGGAGCAGCGTTAGCCGTCATCACATAGCGAAAGGGATCAATCCAGCGTAGCTGCCCTGTGCTGTGCAGCATTGAAAGCACCATCTCAGCCTGTGGCATAGATTTCTGCAGAGCAGTGAGGGTTCCTTGCGCCGGAAGCTGAGTCACTAAGCGTTGAGCTTGCTGCTGCTGAAGACGCCGCTGCTGGGCAAAATAACGCTGCTGCTGCTGATCTTGTGGGTCAAGCCACCCTGTCGGCTCGCTGACCAATAGGAGCGTTTGCGATCGCAAACCATCTCGCCCTGCCCGTCCAATCTCCTGCACATAGGCCGCCACGCTCAGGGGAGCATGAAAATGGCAAATCCAACGACAGTCGGGCTTATTGATGCCCATTCCAAACGCACTGGTACAGACCACTACTGGCATCGTCGCCGTCAACCAGTCTGCCTCAATCTGGCGACGACGCTCTGGGGGTAAACCTGCGTGATAGGCCACCGAACGAACCCGCTGGCGGCGCAGCCAATCAACCAGCGCTTCGCTATCTCGACGACTCCGGGTGTAGATCAGCCCCGATGACTGACCTTGGCGCTGGATCAGCTTGAGAACTTGACGGCGACGATGGGCCGAACTGCAGGTCACTTGAACCCGCAGATTCAAATTTGCTCGGTAGGGACTGACCCGAAAAGTCCGGGGCCTCTGCAGTTGCAGAACGGTTTGAATCTCTTGCTGAACGGTGGGAGTCGCCGTCGCGGTGAACGCCGCCACTGGAATTGGATCTTGCCCCTGCTGCAGAATTGAGCGCACCGTACCCAGACGACGATAGACCGGTCGAAAGGAGACTCCCCACTGACTAATGCAGTGCGCTTCATCAATAATTAGGTAACCAATGTTCAAGCTGCACAGCCGCGGCCAAAGCGTTGAACTCAAGAGTGATTCAGGAGATAGATATAATAGATCTAGCCGACGTAGCTGATCTAGAGTTTGCGATCGCAACTGCGGCGAAAGTTGACTATGTAAAAGCGCAGCCTTAATTTGTCGTTGACGTAGCTCCTGCACCTGGTTCTCCATCAAAGACACCAGAGGCGAGACCACCAGCGTCAATCCAGGCCGCAAAAGCGCAGGGAGTTGAAAACAAATTGACTTACCCGCTCCAGTGGGCAGCAACACCAAAGCATCCTGCCCCGCTAGCAGACAGCTCACAACATCCTCCTGTGGAGGACGAAACTGGTCATAGCCCCAAAACTGCTTTAACGCATAACGGGCAGATTCCAAGTCCAAAGGCTGAGAATCTAGCATCGAACGGAAACATCTGTATCGTGACTAGAGTCTATAGGTCTCATGCGATGTATCGGGACTTTTTTACAGATATTGAATGGCAGAGTAGCTGTCAAATCCCACTGCACTACCGTGATCAGCACTATACGTGAGATCACAATGACACAGATACTTAACAATTTTGATGTGATAACGCTCTAACCGATATGCCCTCTAAACCTTCTATTCAAAAATCAGCAACCTACCTCTCTCTCTTATTAGTAGGCTCTTTGGGAACCTTAGCAGGCACCCAGCTTTTACCCACCGCGAGCCTAGCGCCCCGCCCTAGCATCGCCCAACTCCCCTTACCTGGACAAGGCCCCAACTTCATCGCCCAAGCCGTTGAAAAAGTCGGGCCTGCCGTCGTCCGCATTGACTCAGCCCGTACCGTCCAGACTCGAACCCCCAGAATCTTTCGAGACCCCTTCTTCCGTGACTTTTTCGGTGGAGGGGGACAGTCACCCACACCCAGATCGCGCGTTGAACGAGGCACTGGCTCCGGCTTTATTATCAGCTCAAACGGATTAGTGATGACCAATGCCCACGTCGTTGATGGCGCAGACACCGTCACCGTCGTTCTCAAAGACGGTCGCAGTCTTTCAGGAAAAGTCCTTGGCCAAGACTCACTCACAGATGTTGCCGTCATTAAAGTTGAAGCCAAAGAGTTGCCCACCGTCAACATGGGAGACTCAGAACAGCTACGCCCCGGCGAGTGGGCCATTGCCATTGGCAACCCCCTCGGACTGGACAACACTGTAACCGCCGGAATCATCAGCGCCACAGGGCGAACTAGTGGTGATATTGGCGTACCGGATAAGCGAGTGGGCTTCATCCAAACCGATGCCGCAATTAACCCCGGCAACTCCGGCGGGCCACTCCTCAATCGCTCCGGTCAAGTCATTGGTATGAACACCGCCATCATTGGCGGGGGTGCCCAAGGGCTAGGTTTCGCCATTCCCATCAAGACCGCCCAACGCATTGCCGATCAGCTGATTGACAAAGGCAAAGTCGATCACCCCTTTCTGGGCATTCAAATGGCGGGCTTGACCCCTGAACTAAAGCGTCAGCTCAACAACAATCCCGGCTCCAACTTACGGGTTGAAGAAGACAAAGGGGTGCTCATCGTTCGCGTTGTCCCTCAATCTCCCGCAGCCCAGTCAGGACTACAGTCCGGCGACGTGATCACAAGCATCAACGACGCAGAAGTCAAAACCGCGACCGACGTACAGAACAAAGTTGAGAAGACTCAGATCGGCACAGCCCTACAGCTAGGCATCAAACGCAACGGCCGTGAGCAAACCATCTCCGTAAAACCAGGACCATTCCCGACACAGGTGAGTCAATCTCGTCAGCGTTAGAGAGAGGTCTCTTCCTTCGTGGTTCAAGTTCCCAACCTAGCTTTCCTGATTAGCCGCAATAACTATTTTGGCGCAGGCTTCTGCATCCGATAGCGCATTGTGGTGGTCCAGTGGAATATTGAGGGCCGAGCATACATTCGGCAGCTTGGTTGGATAAATGCTCCACGCCTGACGAGCGACCTTGACCGTACAGTGAAAGACCCAGGGAGGTAAAGTAACATCAGCTATCTGGCAACAGGCCAGCAAAACTCTACGGTCAAAGCTAGCATTGTGAGCAGCAATAAAATCAACTCCTTCAAGCTGCTCATGGAGCTGCGGCCAGAGCTGAGAAAAAGTCGGTTGGTCCTTTACATCGGCCCATGTTAGTCCATGTATATGGCTGAACTCGAACTGCTGCCGAGGCGGCCGAATAAGCCAATACTTAGAATCAATAATTTGGTGATCACTCGCACGCACAATTGCAATCGCACAAGCGCTATCCGCACCGCGGTCAGCAGTTTCAAAATCAATGGCAGCAAAGATACCAGAACTAATACTGATTCTTCCGATATCCAATACTCCCTGAATTTCTATCACAACTTTTATTAACTAACCAGGCCATTCCCACGCTTTATACGAAATGATTAACAATATAGAGAATACGATCTCATCTAGCCTTACATCAGATCGGCTACTATTACTTATCCCTTAGTCGGTAGCACCATTGTATAGCTACAAGGAAAGAAAACTACTTTCCCCGGCAGGATTTAAAGATGATGCTCACAATGCTCTTTTACGAACACAAAAACAAAAGAAGTAAATAGATTCGATACCAATTCCAAGGTTTTTATTTAGACGCTAATTAAAGACAAAAAACCGAATTGATTCTTTTGAAATATTTAACGATCGAAGATCATTTTGATTCCAAGGCTTACGAGAAGCAGAAAAGCCTAGTGAATTGATTGATAAATCTTTATAAGTTCTTGAGTTAAAGTTTTCAATATTCATATCAATACTGAAGTTTTTGTTTTTTGAAAGACTACGATTGACAATCATAACAACCCGTTTATTCTTACTTCTTACTGCCAACACTTTAATATCTGGGTCAGATGTAGAGGATGAATATAATTCACCGTCACTAAA
Organism: Acaryochloris thomasi RCC1774; assembly: GCF_003231495.1. Classification (NCBI taxonomy): domain Bacteria; kingdom Bacillati; phylum Cyanobacteriota; class Cyanophyceae; order Acaryochloridales; family Acaryochloridaceae; genus Acaryochloris; species Acaryochloris thomasi. The sequence goes on along the minus strand of NZ_PQWO01000014.1, from coordinate 33,452 downwards.
CTCACGCCTCAAAATTCTTAGTAAATGCCCGGCGGGTCGAAACCTATAAGAAGAGCCAGAACGGCTCAAAACCCCATATATCTCGTCCGCATCATTCCAGGGCATAACACTATCGACCTTTCCACGTTGAGAAGCATACTTATACACTAAAGCCATAAAAACAGCACTACGATAAGAACGCATATACCGTTTAGAATCTTTACGCCAATTTGAATAGATATTCATTTCGTCATGAAATAACTCAGCCTTACTAAGCCCACGACTATCCATCCATGAACGGATTACGGCTCCACGCCTCCCCACAGATTTAGCACGATCGTAGAGAATATTTAGATCTGTTATGGAACCACTTGTCCCATAATGATGATAAGAAAAAGCTTGAATATCAGTAGCTGCAACGTTGTCTAAAAACGTCTGAATATCACTATCATCGAAAGGCTGTGTCCAGGAACCACCTACAATTTTTATCCTTGGGTGAGCTGATCTCATTTTAGCTGAGGCATGTCTGACAACGGCTGCAAGCTCCTCTGAGCTACCATCATATATCTGATCTCTTTCATTTAGAACTTCAAAATACCTAACATTATTGTACTTCTGCCGATTTTTTACAATATCAACCAATTGGGCACACCAGCGAGCAAAATCATCGTATTTACTTGTAGGTAGCTTGCCACCGCGATGCAAAGTAGGCGACCAGTTGGGGATAGAGATCATGATTGATTCACACTTAGGTGCCAAGAAACTCAAAATCCTTCCAATTTTTTGCTCGTTCCATTGACCATCCATCTTGATCCAAGCTTTTGGGTGACCAATCTTCAGCATCTCTGCAGAATGAAAACGACAAATGTGGGGATAAATCTCACCAATCCGGCTAGCATAGCTAGTATTTGTACCGACTGATTCTGCTGTTGCTGACCATAGGTTTAGGCTGTAAATATTGCGAGCACGTCCTACTCTTTTGTCCCAATCGACAGTGACTATCGTTGTGTTTTCAGAGGCCTTGACAAGGAGAAGAAACAAAGGGGTAGTACCCAGAACAATACAAACTGCACTTAAAAGAGTCAGAGACCTACCTAAGAGATACTGCTTAATCATACTTAACCTTTATTTTGATTTTTTTAATACACAAAATCTACAAGTGCAGGGCCTTACATCGGCATGCAAAAGAAACAATATTGTGAGTTCGAAGCAAGACTGCTACAAGAAAGCTAACTGATAACATTATTTTCCCGAAACCGAATACGTAGATTCAGTAAATAACTTTTTAAGTAGTAAAAAACTGATATATATTTCCAATCGAAAGGCAGTGTATAAACACTTACATCGTCAAAATACAGTCTTCTATAGGATCATGAGCAGAAGCAGAATTAATATTCTCAATTTAGAGGAGAACTCGGCACCTTCTCCTACCATCAGCTTACAATCTTTAATAAGTTGAAACAACTAGCTTTCTTGATGCATACTGTAGGCAGAATTTCTATGGAGCCACAGTCAAGGAATTAAATTTATTAGAAGAAACACCAATAAAATCTTGCTCCCATCCCGTTCTATCTGACAGCCCCAAATAGCCAGGATCGTTAATAACTAAACCAACAGAATTCAACTGACTCTGGAACAAAAGTTGAAGTGAGTCTCTCACAGAAAAACGCGTACTTTTTCCAGGGCGAACAACTAACAAAATATTTGTAATCACAGTAGACATTAAAGTTGTTATGCTACTTGATTGAACAGGAGGCGCATCAACAATTATGAAATCATAGATCTCAGATTTAAGAATAAGATGCATTTGTTCCTTAAAGTCGTCGCGACTCGAGAAATTGAAATCAATAACTTGAACCCCTGCCTCTTTCGATTTACTAGTAAGTAGCTTCTGTGAAGGGAAGTTTTTTAAGGCTCGGCTAGACATGGAGCCTAGTGCTGGTATCTGATCTGTCTTTTTTCGCCTCTTAACATTTTGAGATGAACGTTCACTCAAAATCAATACTTTTAAACCTAAATCCCTCAAAGCTTGGGCTAGATGGAGGGATATAGTTGTCCTCCCTTCCTTAGACATTGCGCTTACTACCATTAGACAACGATCAGAAATCTCTTGCGTCAGAATTCCATAAGCCAGCTGCAAAAAAGCTGTTTCACCACCCCTAAGAGATTGAATATTATCACTAGCTTTGTGCAGTTGGCGTCGCAATTTAGGGATTCGAGTTGCTAATGGGAAGGAAGCGCCTTCTAGATCTTTTGGCCTAAGAAGTGGGTTGCGCCCCTCTAACAAAAGTAGTAAGCCAAGACTCCCAAGAGCTGAGGCGAATAGTGCATTAATCGAAATTAGAAGTCGATTAGAGATAGGCGCAGGATTTAGGGTAGGAGTATTTAATAACTGAACACTAGGATAACTCTGGAAGGCATCCACTTTGCTCTTTTCAATTTGTGCGATTAGTCCGTTAAAGATTCCTTTACTAACGTTTAGGTTTCTCTGCAAAACAGCGAGACGGGATTGCTGATTTGGGAGAGACCCTAACTTAACCCGAAGTGAATTAATTTTTGACTGAATATCCTGGGCTTGCTGACGTTTTCCAATAGCGCTACTTTTCAGAAGTATAATCTGCTCAATGATTTCGTTTTGCCCCTCAGCTCCACTTGCAATAACACCATCGCCATTCTGAATTTCTGAATGATCAACATACTGAGATAGTTGGCGTAGTAGCCCATCACGATTCGAAACTAGGGTTTGTACTGATGGATGGCTCTCTGTGAGCTGAGCCCGCTGCGCCTTCAACTCGGATTCTAGTTCAGTTAGCTTTTGACGGACAAGCTGATAGCTACTATTTTCATCTAAACTTACAGAGCTAACGGCTTCTCTAGGCAGAAGATCTAGCTGACTTGATAGCTCCTGAACTTGACTGGCATCTTTATTGGACTCGGCAATTGTAAGCGCTAAAGTTTTCTCTAATTCAGATATCAGAGAAACTGTCTGACCAGTTTGTTCTTCGCTACTAACTAATCCTGAAGCTTTTTGATAGCTTGCCAAGGCAGATTCCGCATCTGCTAACCTTTGACTTGCTCGTTTTAGGTCATTTTGGTAAAACGAGTTCCGGCCAGCCACATCCGCTTTACGTAAATAGTTCAAGTGTTTTTGGTAAACTTGCGCTAGAACTTTAGCTCTTTGAAGTGCGACTCCAGGGCTAGAGCCTTTGGCATCGATGGAAAATACATTAGACTTTTCGACCAAAATCACTTCAAAGAGATTTCTATACTGACTTACCCCAGAAAAATTTTCAGACTCTGGATCTAGCTTCAACGCCTTTTCTAATAAGTTATCACTCGATAGAATCTCCTCTTGAGTTTTGAGTGGATTGACAACAGCAGAGAAGCTTGGATCTCCTCCTCTAAGTGACCCAAGTGTTCCAAGGTCTGCACTCAAAGTACTCGTTGTCTGCGGCAAAGCAAATTTTGTTGTAGCTGTCCATGACTTAGCGGCACCCTTCCAAGCTTGCAAGAAAAACAGGAGTACCAGAACATTCCACAGAATGATAAACTTGCTATGCCTAAAAATAGTAATGATTAAGTTCATGTTGTAAAACTAAACCTTCTAAGATATGAGGTACATTACAGATGCATGTATGATGCAGATAATAATTGAGCAAAAAACAGCAGTGATCAGAAGCAAGCGTTGTGCAATAACTCAACGTTTTTCTATCCCATATACTTTTTTAACTCCCAAAATCATAGGACTAAGCCTTCTTACTTAAGAGACTTTAAAATCTGTTGGGGATTTCCAATCACGACAACATTAGCAGGAACAGTTTCTCTAACAACGCTCCCTAAACCTACAACGCTATTCTCTCCGATGTGTACTCCTTTCATTACGGTAGCATTTGCTCCCACCCACACATTAGGCTTGAGTACAATTGGAGCTGAAACCTTTGGTCCGGCATGACTATGCCGCAGATGTGGCTCAAGGTTATGATAATCAGAGTCGAGCAGATAGCAATCAGAAATCAGACAGTCATCACTGATTAGAACTGAGCATTGGCAACCAATCCAACATCCATTGAGCGATACATTTCGACCTACCACAACCTCCCCGCCACCAAATATTTTAACTTGTTTACTGATGCGCGTCCCGGTCTCAATATTCACCTTAACGCTGCCTTCTATCTTGATAGAACCTTTAATTAATACGCCTTTTTCAAGAGTGAGATTGGGGTATTGAAATTGATAAAACCAACGCTTAATCTCAAAGAAGAGATAAATTAATCTCTTTAAATTAGAATAATCTTCAGTCAACATAAGTACAGCTATTATTCCTCAAAGAAAATTTTCCAAGGAGTACCGGAGAACTTTTGTTTTAATTCGGAATAATTCACAATAGCGTTAGACAGACTCTTATCAGATGATTGCTTTTTGGTAGATATTTTCAGAGTCTGAAAATCCAAGCTCAAGAAGTCTAAGATTCTTTTTAACTCGCTCAAGGGTTCCATCAATAAATCTTCATATGTAATATTCATTAATGGATTTTTTTTAAAGAATCTTTCGTACTCTTGTTCCATTCTCTTAGTGCTTTCAAAAGAATAAAGGAGTTGATTGTAGTCAAACTCAACTGATTTTGATTGGCTGGAATCTGTTTTGTGGAGTGACTGCTTAACCCAAGAGCCAGTCCTCTGAGCCACTGTTCTTGAAAGCAACGACTTCAATATATTGTTTCTCTTCAGATGAATAATCCTCATGCCATCCATGTTTTTTAAGTGTTCCCAGATACATTTTTCTTTTCCCGAGGAGGCATGATAGTAAAATATTTTGAATCCAACTGCATGAACTGAGTGTGGCATAGGACGAAATACAAAATCATCGATGAAGCCAGTTGGATCCTTTTTCTTCACCTGCATAACATCATCAATATTATGATTAACAAAATCCCAATGAGTTTTGTCGCTGTGGGCTGTGCTAAATAGCTCATAGAATAATCTAGTATTCTTATGAGATTGCAGAAGATTAAGCAACAAGTTGGAGCCAACACGGCTTCGACAAAGAATGATAAACTTCGTATAACTATGGTGCTTATTGACTATTCCTTTTTCTAAAGCAATATCTTCTAGAACTGATTTTAGTCGCTTTATTTTTCGGGATGTTTCTGAATAGATCGTCATAGATTTTTTTGAATTTAAAGAGTTAAATTGGGCTGAAGTTCTCGAGCTTTTTCATTGAATTTTTCTCTTGCTTTTGCTGAGAAATAATAGCGCCTAGCCAAATCAGAAAATACCAGAAATATACGGCCATCCAAGAAAGGGGAATACCTTCCATAAACAGGCTGAGGGCAACAACGCTCGCAAATGCTTTTTTACAAAGCAGATTACCTCTTAGTGCTGGCAGTAGGAAATGCCATAGTGTGGATCCTATTGCAGTTATCAGACAGACAAACCCCAAAATCCCATGCAGATAAAGCACGCCAGCATAGCTCGAGAACGAGCCGAGGGTGATCTCAAAGGTATGCCATTTGGCTGAATCATGAGCAACCCCCCAGCCAAGCCAGGGGGATTCTTGCCATGCTTCAAGGGTCTTGCGAACAACGAATTCTCTATCTGTTGAGGATGCCGGTCGGGCATTTGTGAAAACTGTGAGGGGCTTATTCAATAGCTCTGAGAGCGTTAATCCTCCTAGCAAGGTACATAATAAAGAGATCAAGGCTGAGACCCAAATAGCCCCCTGCCGAGCAATTGGGCTGCGGAATAAAGCAATGATTAGCAAGGCAATAGGTAAGCAGATCCAGCCCAAACGGCTCTGACTGATGATGAGTGCTGACAGACTCCCGGCCATGCCGAGTTGACGCAGCCGATGATTAGGCTCACCCAGACAAATTAAGAAACAAAGCAGGCCACAAATTCCTAGGATTGGCGGGTCAGGCATATAAAGAGGAGTTCTTGGAAGAGGGATACCGAAAAAAGGCTGAAAAGTAGCAGCATTGACCCTAAAACTCAAGGGATTACCGGGCATAAATCGCGCCCACGGTGGAGAGAACGCCCTGCTGAGGCCCAGGAACAGCAAGGTAATCTGAACGGTAAGGCTAATTAGATAACCGCTGGTCATCCAAACTACTGCTCTCGTAATAACCGCCACTCTGACGCGATTCCACATAGGCAGTAGAAAACAGGCAAAAATCAGAAAGTATCCCTTGAGGAAAGTAACCACGGTAGCAATTGCTTTCGATATATCCCAGCCCTGCTCACTGAGGCCAGTAAAGGCTGTCCAGAGCATCACGATCCCCATACCCAACCATGCCCATATGCAAAGGGGGAGAGGAATTCTTAGCAACTTATCAGCATCAAAGGAGCTAGCCAGTAAGCCGATCACAACTGCAGGGAATAATAAAGGCTGTATCCCTAACACCCACCATAGAGGGGTGAGCAAAATTGTCCAATAAATTATCCGCTCCGCGCGGGACAATTGCCCAAGCTCAGAGTCAGGGACTACGTGACGACGCCTCAATGGTGAGTGACTAGCCTGTAGCATCTGCCTTTAGTGACGGTAAGTGACTCAACTTTTGAGCTGCTTTGCTCTGCAAACTTTTCATAGAACGCCGTAGCTCTTGAGGAACTATCCACATCCCCATAAATACAAAGAGATCAATAGGTTTCGGTTTACCCAGTCGGAACGCCTCCAATAAAAGCTGCCAAAATGCGGCCCATCGACGAGTGTGTGCTGCCTGTGATCCGACCTCCACTAGCACAAAAGCGGCATAGGCTCTAGGGGTAATCAAATGCTGATTCTGCTGAATCCAATCGAGTGAATTTTCCCAGTTGCTGTTGCCGCTCGTGCTTGCTCGCTGTTCCCATAGATGCCAAACCGCTAGCGCTTCGGGTACAAACTCCACTGCTACGCCTTCTAATGAATGAACGTGCAGTATCCAGTCCCAATCCTGATGCTTGGGTAGCTCTTCCCGAAAAGGAACGGTCAGCAAAAGTTCCCTCTTTGTTAAAATTGTGGACGTCTGAATCAAGCCTTCTCCGTAGGAAAGTGTATTCCGCGCTAGGAGATATTCGCTGAGGTCTTCAGAGTGACGCGGTAACCGACGAGGATAAGTAAACTCACCTTTCGGCGTTCTTGCAGTTACAAAACTGGTAATAATGGGCCACTGATATTGAGAAGCCGTAGCGGCTTCAAGCTGACACTCTAGTTTTTGGGGAAGCCACTCATCATCATCATCTAAAAAGGCAATCCATTCTGATTGTGACTTTGAAATACCTTCGTTGCGGGCACCTGCACCTCCTTTGTTAGATGCAAGCTGGATTACTCGTAGCCGTGAGTCAGAACACTTAGATAGTTCGGAAAATGTTTCTGGATCTGGACCGTCAATCACAACACAGACCTCAATCTTCTCCAATGTCTGGGCCAAGGCACTATGCACTGCCCTTTTGACTAGCTCCGGTCGATTACGAGTCGGGATGACAACGCTGACAATAGATGATCCCAAAATAATTCTCTCCTGAGCTGCTGGACGTCTCTAGAAATTTCTGGATGTTCCACCCATAATGACTCGCACCTTTTCCCAACTCCTAGCATGGCGTAGCAAGGATGAAACTAAAACTATTTGAGCTTTTTCAAAAGCTGAGTACTTTCGCCGCAAGATAATGACCAAGAAATCCTTTATCATCAAAAAGGCATCAGGAAGAATCTCGTTCAAAAGAATATTTTTGACCAACTGAAATCTTCTGTTGCTAAACTTCTCTTTATACGCATCAGCTCGACCACCAGCCATTCTCAAATGGCGTCGATAAAGCTGCAGAAATGAATGTCGTGCCGGATGCTGAACCACAACTTTCTCATCATATCTAATTGAACATCCTTGGCGAACAACAGATTGGCACCACTCGCGATCGCCATTTGATTTAAGCTCTTGATTGAAGACGCCACATTCATCAAAAACTCTTCTATATGTAAATAGATTTGCTGTTGGCGAAAAATTTGATTTTTCAATGTGCTGCTTCTGCGGAAAAGCTGTTAAGTCCTCATATAGTTCAGCAGGTGTTAACTGATCTGAATTTCTGAAGAAAAGCTCTATTCTGCCTCCAACAATTGAATAGTCTTGATCCTGTAAGAGCGCAGTGACACCGCTTTCAATCCAGTCAGAAGCAGGTACGCAGTCAGAATCAGTGAAAGCAATGATTTCTCCCTTAGCTAGAGACAAACCCCTATTGCGCGCTGCATAAGAACCCTGCTGACCTTCGTAAGCCGACACAGCCTGGACGAACTGAGCCAAAAGGTCCACAACACTCTCCTCTGAGGCATTATCGACCACGATCACTTCGTACCGCTCCCTGGCATAGGTTTGTCCATCCAGGACCTGTAAACATCTCTTTAAACGAGCTGAGTCATTAAAGACTGGAATAATGACGGAAACGTATGGCTGAGGTACTTTAACTTTAAGCATAATGGGCATACCACTCCGCTTGGCATCCATCGAACGAATAAGTTAATCTTTGATAATCAGACGTCAACTTGACCTATCTCTAAGTCAAGCATATGAACTATCCAGCAGATAACTTACCACAACCACTAACTTATCAATATCTTGCTTAAGAACTAAGTAGCCAGATATACCATGTTCAAAATAAAGTTTGAAAAAATCGGAATATTTTTTAAGGGCCAGACAAGAAAGCAGATGTAAGCCTGGTAGACTACAATGTGTTCGCTTTACTGAAATACTTTTGCATGATGATTTACAAATCATCAAAGGCTGGACAAAAATTACGCCCCAGCATAGTATCTCAGCTGCGGCATAAAGCATGCAGAAAAGGCTCTGAGAAGCAGAAGATATTTCTACACTGACAAGACGTTTTGAAACAGCGTTTTAAAACTGAGGCATGAGTAGAATTTATTCGCTGCCCTATTTTTTATACGCAACTGAATCCTTCTGTGAGTTAACTACGTTAAGACATTTTGAATATACAGCCGACGTTTCCCTTGCGACTTCTTCCCAACCCCATGCCTTAGCAACTCGATAGTTGTGCTGACCCATCTCATGAAGATTTGCTTTGTGGGCGAGAGCCGAAGTCATTGCCTTCAGTAAACCGCTTTCTGAGTCAGGGTCATAGAGAAAAGCTCCTTTGCTATCAAGAGATTCAAGAATCGCTCCCCTTTGGGGAGCAATACAGGCGCGACCGAAGGAGGTTGCTAACAAAATAGCTCCAGAGGTCAAAAGCTCGCGATACGGAAAAACAACAACATCAGCAGCATTCATATATATTTGGACTTCGTCCTCAGCAATGAAGCGAGGAATAAAGCAAATAGACTCACAGTTCTTAGCAACCTTTCGCTCAATCAAACCTCTTAAGTCGTTATCTCTTGGTTGCCCAGCAATCAGCAGGCATATTTCATCTGCCCGCAACTTCTCAAATGCATCAATTAGTTCAGGAACCCCCTTATAAGGTCGAATAAGACCGAAAAACAGAAAAACAGTTTTAGCCTCTGGAATGCTGAGCCGACTTCTTGCATCTTTTTTGCTAATCTCATTTTTGTACTGATCGATATAGTTAGCGTGGGGAATAACTAATATTTTGTCGCAGCTCTTAATTTTGTATGTATTAATAAGCTCCTGCTTGGCAGCCTTTGAATGTGTAATAATAGCCTCAGCTTGCCTCGCAACTAAAATACTACTCAAGCGATCAAGCACTACGCTGGAAACCTCATGACTTACAATATTATGAGCTGTCCAAACAATAGGAACATTACGGACCTTCAAAGTCATTAACCCAACAAAAAACTTAAGGAAGACACATATAGAGACTTCTGATTTTGATCGGTGATAAAAGCGATGCAGCCAGTGCAAATGGAGAATCCTTGCCCTCCTTTTGGCTACTTCCTTAGGCAAAAAAAGCTTACAATCTTCTATCCCATCCAATTTCACACCTAAACGTTCAAGGTTATAAGCTAGACAGCTTTGATAAGGATTAGTATCGGTAAACTTAGGAGCAAAGCATACAGTAAATTTACCAGAGAAAACGGGCAAAGATCGATCAGAAAATTTACTCATATATCTCAGGTTCGGTGTCCACTACAATTTAATAGACTTTACAGCTACTAGAACGAATAAAGTCATAGAGTTCAATATCAAAGCGACAAACGTGGGCTATTCTATCGAATTCAGCTTTAGACAGTCCATAATTACCCTTAGGATTTTTTCTTTTATGAGGGATATTTAGCTTTAAACCATATTTGCTTTTACATTCAGCCACAAAACTCTCAAGAGAATCTAAAAACCCAATCGTATTAAATTTCAAGGCATTCTCTTTGGCTACATTCAACTTAACCTCTGGCAAGTCATCACTTTTAGTTTGCGAACCAGAAAAAAACTTAATAAATTCGTGTCCCCAAGAGCGACCTAAGTCTGACTCCAAAAAACTTGAAATACTGGTTTCCAGCCTACAATGCTCACTATCTTTATACCTATTATAAAAATAGTTTGATACATATCGTTCAACGGGATGCCTCAGCAATGAAATATAGTTATATTTATCCTTAAATAAATACCATATTTTCTGATCATATAATATATGTCCACTAATATAGCGAACACCTCTAACCATTTCATAAACTAGCAAACCTTCTCGATACCTAAAACAGGCATTATAATTTTCTTCCCAATGCATATGCGAATTTACAATCTCAGATGCTTTATAAGATGCAGAAGCTTCAATTCTTCTAAAGCTATTTTGGTAGTTCTTTCGCATCGCATAATCAACAGACGTACCTCCTGATTTTGGTATATGCATGAAGAAAATACGGGGATTATCATGCCTATTTCTGAAAATCTTCATGCGATACTATTCCTGTATAACAGTCTCAAAATATAAATCTGCTTCTATATCGAAGCTGCTTTCGATCCGAGTATTTTAAGAAAGAATATGCGCCAAAAATTACTCAATCCCTTAGCTTTTCTTAAATCCAGATAATCTTCCGGACAAGCAATTGAGTGCCCTCTCATTCGATTGATAAGCAAGTACAAAAAAAACTTCAAGAGGGACAGTACCTTTTCAAGAAACTCATCTTCCAAATCAGGCAACTTGCAGACAAAGAACGTTCCAGCACCCAAATCAGTATGCTCAAGAACTTTGATTTTTTGAACTTGAATAAATTCCATACCATTATTCGAAGATTCTATAATAGAAGCCTCATTCATCTCAATGAAATCTCGATCTAGGCAATATAAAAAGTAAAGAGACTTTGGAGGCGATGCTTGTTCATACTGAAAAGTCTCGATTCCATATTGACAAGCATAAGTAGTAGGCTTCAAAAGCTGTTTAGGAAGTTCCCTTTTCCACACATATAAACGATCTAGATCTAGAGGATCCGCAACCTGAGTTTTCCAAAACTCATTCGGTGAGCTTACAATCCTGGCTGTTTCTGAGGTGTCTAGCATATTTTCTTCAAAGCTCTCTCCAATATGGCAGCAGATTTTGCTAAGAACAGTTTTCGGACTTAGAATTAAATCTTCATATCGGATAGTTAGCGTCTCTTCATCCCGAACACAAAATTCATGACTTGAAGAGAACCATGCATCCCACAAATAGCAATTTGCCAAGATTGACTGACTAGCCCATGGCAGCTTGCGCATAGACATTGCCGAATCTCTCGGATCACGAATAATTCGGATGATCGGTGACCCGGGAAAGGTGCTGCGAATCAATGGGAGGCAAAGTAAGTGATTTGGTGTTTTCTCAGCCCAACGAACCTTATCTAGTTTATGAGCATGCTGAACGGTGAGAGCTTCCAGTAGCACTCTCAAAGAAGGAGATCGATTTGTAAGATAGACTCTAATATCGTCAGATTTCAAGCCAAAAAGTTCATAAACACATTGACCTGATAGTTTAGTGGAAGTCAGCAAGCTCACTGCTTTGTTTGGCCAGTTATCATCTTGAATAGCGTCGTCTATCTCTTTAGAAGCAAGCTTGTTAAAAAAATGTGATTCAGGCCCACAAGCAATTCGACTATGGCTTGACAGCAAAGCTGAAAGTAGTGTCGTGCCTGATCGAGGTGCCCCGACAATAAAGATTGGATGTTGCTTCATAGTTTTTTAACAAAGCTCAACATTTTACTGTAACAGAGGCTCTAGAACATAATGAAAGTATTTTTTATCTTTACTTTTAACATTCTCTATTTTGACTTGACATTTTATGAACCTCCAGTTGCTGTTATACAATAGTCCGGACACTTTTTTAGAGGCTGGATAACCATCCCCCTAGGGTTAGGGTGTACCAAGGATCATTAACTCAAAGTCAGGTCTGACCCTGAGTTGCATTTAATTCGATATTTTCTATACTTCATATGCTGAAAGGCTTATGGCTGCGTTCCGAAAACTGTCCGGAGTATTGGTTATAACCACTAGCGGGGTCCTAGCACTTGATGTACCAAGTAGCGGCTATTTTTTCTCCGTGATTTATTCTATATTTGAGATCCCCATTTGCATCTATGTTGAATAACATTTCAAGCTAACGACAATTGATTAATAAGCATATATTTCAGCGAATTAAGAACGACTTTAAATTGTACATCCTCATCTAAATGAGCAATTTGAAACATTCGTGTGCTCGCGACAAGAGTCAGAGTGATTTTTTATTCAACGCAACAGGAGAAGTAGCTCGGCCCGATTTCATAAAGTTGTCTACTTATCATCTTAAGCATCCTTCAACGAGAGTAAATTTTTCTCGTACTGAGTCTTATCTTGATTGACAAATAACATTGCTTACATCACCAGATAAAAGAAACGATGGCAAGGAAAAAATATGTCTCAAGAGAAAATTCATAATGTCACGCAAATTTCAGATTTTATTTCTATTGCAAAGCACAACAAAAGCCGTAGTCCTAGATCTTTTTTCTCTTCTTTCTAAGACTACTGAATATACCCAAAATTTCCATGAAACGCCTTCTGCCGTTCGGAAGACCTATCCAGAGAAGAGGGTAAAGCACTATGTATGAAGCTATATCGAGCAATAGCACTCCGATGCTGCTATGCTGTGTGATGCCTACCTTGTGAAAAACCATAAGCAACCCAGCGGCACCAATAGAAGCAATAGTCGGTCTTGCTAGAACAGACAAGAAGCTTTTGAACTTAATAGGCGTCCCCTGAAAACAGTAGATATGAGCAGGGAAAAAAAATAATGGTCTCGTCATCCCAAATACTGCTGCAACACCGATAGCCCCCCAACGGACTCCAGCCATAAATACCAACGCATTTAATATCGAACCAATAACACCCCATCGAAGTTGACGATCAGTTCTACCTAATGACTGATAGACCCAGCCCGTCGCTACATTGAAGGTAGCAATATAAGCTGCAGGTATTAGAAGTCTAAAGATAGGAACTGCATCAATCCATCGCTCACCCAATAAAAGTAGTATCAGCTTATCAGATGAGGCAAACATAAACGCCACAATCGGCATTCCCAGACTAGTAATAAGCAGGATGGCTTTGTAATAGTACCGACTATATCTTTCCGGGTCATCCTGCAAACTACTGAGAGTTGGCATCGCGACATTATTAACAGGAGAATTTATCTGTTGGATCGGAAGTAAAACTAATTGATACGCTTTCGCGTACAGGCCTAGCTCTGTTGCACCCCAGAACCGCCCAATTAAAAGATTATCCAGATTACGAGAAAAGTAATTTAGTGTGCGAAACCCCGTCAAATTTCCACCAAAGGCTAACATATCTCTAATATCTGATCTACGTGTGGGCCTTTCTGGTCGCCATTTGCATTCGATCCATGTGAACACTGCAGTGGTCATCGAGCTTGCAGACTGCATTCCGACCAATGCCCAGTATCCAGCACCTAGCCAAGCCATAGTAATGCTTACAATTAAGCCTACAGCTACCGAACAAATGCCGATCCTAGCTAAGTTAGTAAACTGCATCTGCCGCCTCATCAAAGCCTGATGCTGCACGGTCAATCCACCGAAAATGAAGTTAGTCGAAAGTGCCAGCGTGACCCAAAGCAGTCGTGGCTCTTGATAAAACAAGGCTAAGATAGGAGCAAGAGCTGCAACAACAAAAGCAACTAAGCAGCTGACGCCAAGATTGATCCAAAACAGAGTACTAACTTGCTGATGATCGACTTCCTTTTTCTGTACTGTAGCTGCAGATAATCCTAGATCCTTGAAGAGTTGAACAAAACCAGTGAGGATAGCTACCATCCCAATCAAACCATAGTCTTCAGGGCTCAATAAACGAGCCAAAAAAACCGTTGATCCCATCCGTAGGACAAACTGAAACCACTGAGATGTAATCGTAACTGCGCCACTACGAATAGAGCGCTCTTTCAAGTCAGCCTTAAGATTTGAAGTATTAAAATACTCACTGTACTTAGTATGTGTAGAAGGATGACTCATAGGCGAGTGTAAGCATGCAAAGTATTCAGCAAGAAGCGGCGAGTCTCTTTTACAAACAAGTGCAAAAAAGATTAAGAGGTATACCAGAAACGACAGGATTGAGCTTTTAGTTCTTTTTCAATGGAGTGCTGAATTACACGAATAGATAATTTTTTTGTTACAGAATGCTTAGATTAAAAGAGATAACTCTTTTCACAGCACTATAATTAAAGGGCTGCAACCAATCAAAAAAACATAGGCGAAATCGGCATAAAATCACAATAATACATTATCAAAATCTCATTTTTACTGCTTAATCACATTAGAGGTGAGGCATATTCTCATCTTATATAAGCAATACGCAAGATTCTATCAAAATCGACAAAACTGAGTCCAATTAAATAGAAAAAACGTTCGCATATCTTGAAGCTGATGAGACGCAGTTATCTTACAACCTCCATATTAGATAGTCTTGTTGCTTCGTAGATTCTCGCAGAATGAGTATTTGGATCGTCTGTATTCTTAGACATCATATTCTCACTGAAGTCAAAACATATATTAAATTGAGAAGAAATCCATTTTTCTTGTTCTGATCGGTCACAAACGTTGAAGGCATGGAGAGAAAAAGGTATTTCAAACCCGGCAGGGTTATATGGGTAGCCATATTTGTTATTCTGCACATCTCTAAAGTACTGGCTTGATTTAGCATATAACAGAGATTTTTTAATTTTTTTGCTTCTCCAAATTTCTTGACTTGGATACTGATTCTTCAACAGTGCAAAAGCATAAAGGTTAAAGCTATGGTATCCAATAGCTTTATAAGCCAACATCTTACGCTTCTGGATTGACTTTTGCTCTTCAATTAGATTCACAAGTTTTTGCCGAAATCCTACAGGCTTGGGAATAATCAAATGATAGATAAGCCCCGAAGCGTAAGTATTGAAGAGATTCGGGATCTTACTGATAAAGCACTGAACCTGCCTATCAATTTCGCTAGAACCATATTTTGCTATCAAACTGCCTGCAGCAGCAAACCACAACTGGTGATTAAATGTTAAATCGAACGATAAGTAACTCCCATCAACACCAACCCGTTGCCAAAGCCCAGCTTCTTCATTAAATGGATGAAGTAGAAACACTTCCTGTGCCAAGTCTAACAACTCAGGCATTTCCAGTTTCTGAGCAGCTATTGCTAATGCTTCAATCGTCCACGCTTGACCAATAAGACCATTGCATGCATCTTTTTCAGGATTCTGGCGGTGCCAAAATGTGGCTCCCATTGGCCTTACTTCACTCTTACATAAGTACTGAGCTGAAAACTCAGCAGCTCTGAGAAATCTCTGATCATGAGATATTGAATATGCCTTTAAAAAAGTAATAAGCCAATGTGAAGTATTTCTTACAGGAGTTTCTAAGTCATGGTATAAACCGTTGTGGCCCGCTGGCATACTGCCTGTCGAATTATTTTGAAAAGGCAGGGCCGAGTTAGCACTTTCAACAATAAAATCATAGAGTTTCATTTCGCTGAATAAAACATAAAAAAACCACTTAAACGTCCTAAGCTTGTTGCGATAGTACACAACCAAGCAACCCGCCAAATAGATATGTAGCTAGAGCGAATCTCACGCGCACGGTCTATACAGTTTTGCTGAATTTGCTTGCGTGAAGGAGGTCTAAACCCAAATATAATATTGCTAAAAATTTGCGTCAATGACTGCCCTTGCTCTAGCCATATAGACGGTTGACCAGAACCGACCCGATACTGTTTCCTGAGCATTGATACTAGCTTACGTGCTGGATGTAATACACATGCTTCAGAAGAGTATACTAAGTAAAAATTTGCGTCAGTTGCCCTCTTAGTCCAAATAACATCTCCACCTGACTTAAGATTACCTGGGAATAAACCAATTTCAGAGAAGACAGTTTTCCGAACAAATAAATTAGCCGTTTTGCTAATTTTTCTACTAGCTATATTTTTTTCTATTTGCATATTTGTCACAGAATCATAAATTTCAGCAGCAGTCCTTTCAGATGAGAATGTGAATTCTACTTTTCCACCTACTAAGTCAGCATTATTGGACTCTAAAGCTTCAACTCCTTTCTCGATCCACTGAGGTCTAGGTATACAGTCTGAATCAGTAAAAGAGAATATTTCGCCCACAGATAGGGAAATACCTTTGTTTCTTGCTGCATATGAACCTTGCTTAGCTTCAAAGCTTAGTTTTACGTGCTTGAAGCTAGCCACTAAACATTCAATATCCTCATCAGAATTATTATCAATGACTATAACTTCGTATAGATGCTTCGGATATGTTTGCTCCTCCAAAGCCCTCAGGCATTTTTCCAAGCGTTCTATATCATTAAAAACCGGAACAATTACCGAAACATAAGCTAACTGCACTATATCAAAGTCTCCATTATAATTTGGATTAGCTTGTTGGAATCTGGTTCAAGTAAAGAGACTCATTCGTGGATAAAAAAGTCATGAGACAGTAGACTTGATACTCTAGAAATAATACTTATCTTTTTTGGTTAAGGCTAATCAAAGGCGTCTGGCTTAGAGACTTATGTGAACCCAAGGCTAAGTGAAGCATTATCTTAGAGATGGGAGCTAAGCGAACTGACATAAGGGTGAGGAAAGATCGCCAGTCGAGAAGAAAGATAGAACGATCAGATGATAATGCTTTGTCAATAAATTTACGAGCATCACCTATATTGCCCGCAGTCAAGGATAAACGTGCTAGATAGCGATACATGTAAGCATTAGCTGTTGGGAGAAGTGGTTCGACTAGGCTAGGCATTCTGTTACGGGCCATTTCAAGCACTCTTTCGTTGCAGCGCTGCATCTCTGTCACATTAAAAGAAAGACCAGATGGGCGCACTCGATACTGACATAAAATTTTTGACTCGCGGTAAAACTGCCACCGCCCAGCCGAAGCAACTCTCAACCAAAAATCTAAATCTTCACAGCTTTTAAGTCTTTCATCAAATTCACCTATCTCCTCAAAAATACAGCGGCGAAATATACTATTGGAGCCATGACCTACAAAGTTCTTACACAAAAGCGCTGCCAAGTCATTCTGTTTAACAGGTTTTCCGCTCAAGTACATTGGCGTAGACTGCCCATCTTCACGAATGGCTCTTGAAGCACTGTAAACAACACCCACATTAAGCAATCGATCTAGATGAAAAACGTGATTGAGTAATTTATCGGGTTCATAGACGTCATCACCATCTAAAAGAGCAATGTACTCTCCCTGACTGTGTCTGATGCCATAGTTCCTCGCAGATGAAAGTCCACCATTCGGTTTAGATAGCAGGTGAAATCTGCTGTCACACTCACAAAAGGAGCTAGCTATCTCAGCCGTATTGTCAGTTGAGCCATCGTTAACAACAATTGCTTCGAAGTTTTGGTAGGACTGCCTTTCAACGGACTCAAGAGCTGATTGAAGATAAGATGCAACATTAAATGCCGGAATTATAATGCTGACTTTGGAATCAAAAACCATAATTTAGGTTCACGTCGTTTGTTTTCTAGAAAATCAACATCAGTGGGGAAAGACAGCGTGGATGTATGCGTCGACAAAGATGGCCCAATTATAGGCAATGCTTCAATCCTCTCATTTCAGGAACTTACTTACGGAATAATCTCTTGCCAGTTCTCATCAACCCGACCAATAGTCAAAGGACGAATTCCAAGGGCAGATGCCAAGGCAATATTCAATAAAAAGACTGGATTTCCGAGTAGGTAACGACCCATCAGTCGCCTTGGTTCTCTTAGCAATCGGAATAACCATTCTAGTCCTAGATCCGAAATGTAATGAGGACAATCAGGAACTAAACCTGCGAACCGATCAATTACTGCTCCACCTAGCATAATCGCATTAACATCTATCCTATCTCTGTATAGGTCAACCCACTGCTCTTGAAGAGGCATACCCATGCCGACAATCAAAACATTTGGTTTAATCGCATTAATCTCGTTGATTATGCTTTCGTTTCGATTAGAATCATGGACCGAAAAGTAGCCGTCATGTCCTGAGAAATGAGCTTCACTATATCTGTTCTTTAAATTAATGAGGGCATTCGTGAGCTGCTCTGGCTTCCCTCCCAGAAGGTAGACTGAGAATTGCCTCTCGTTGCATCGCTCTAAAAGCTCAGGCATCAAAAGTGTGTATGAATTTTTATACTCTTTTGGCAGCTTGAGTCCTAAAATATTGACCAGTTTTATGATTCCCATCCCATCACAGTGGGTGATGTTTGCAGTCTTGTGAAAGCCATCGAGCCATGGCAACTGCATTGAAAGATTAAAACCGTGAACGTTGTAGTTAGCGACCACAAACTTCTTGCCACATGTGCACATATCGCTGATGACATTCACTAATGTAGGAGTTGTCATAAATGTTATGCGACGCTCTAAAAGATAGGCTTCAATAACAGGCTCGCGTGTGGCTGAATGAGAAGGAGATAAGGTAGAGGATGATAGCGTCATTGACTTCACTCATGGCTACGGATTGCTAAATCCAAGAAATATTTTGCTGGTTAACGAAATTTTAGATACAAGGATAGTATTAAAAGGCTTTCGAGGCGAACTCCTATTAACCGTGAATATTACTTATAAAGAAAACTAGTCTATGCAGCAAGAGTAGGCTGCCTTACTGGAAAAGCTTGAGAAGGCGGGGGCAAGGTAAATAATGAAGCGTGCTAGACCACTTAGATAAAAATTATTTATTGAAACATTTTGAATAGTAGATACGTTAGTTAAAACTCTAACTACCCGGGCTTTAGATGCTTTTCAACTCGGAATGATGCTGAGGAATTTATTTAAGCTAACTGAGCTAACTGACATTAGGTGATTACTTTACACGCTCACCTCGAATATAGAATGTATACACGTATACATTGATTAGTTTTATCAGGAAGTTTTTTGGGTGAGATTATTTTTCTACAAGATTATATTTAATAGATTTATGAGGACAGTGACATCTTATTCAACAACTTGAAAAACACTATTATCGGTTATCTGTACTGAGTACATAAATGCATTCTGCCATGACAGACAGCTTTTACACTGCTCGAAATAGTGTAGCTGTTTATACTAGATATCAAGTTTTCAGCTTCTTATTCACTCTTGCAAGGTTGAGGTGATCGATTTAAATTGTGCGATCGCAAACCAAAAATTTTTCTATTGATGGAGCATTTCAATCTGTTGCCCTACCGTTACTGGATCTCAACCTCCTGATAAGCTAGTGTCCCTATTGAAGTTCATTAAGGTTGAGATAGTCTTGGGCTGCTGTGTTACTCATTTCAGGAATATGCGGGTGCTGATATTTGGGAATCTCAAAACACGGACGAAATCAATTTCGCGGCCCAAATACTGAGTCACTTCTTGTCAAAGCGAAGAAGTAACTCAGTATAGGCAATACTGTCATTTCAGTTTTGCCATAGGAAACGGGTTCCCCGTCAATCGCTAGCGTTCCGCATCGCTTTTCAGGTGTTAGAGTCAATCGGCTGGTCTTGAAGCAGTCCACCTCTGCGAACTGGACGTGTCCTCCCGTATCAAGCTGTGAAAAAGCTTGGAGCAACCGCCATCGGGAGGCGCCCCGACGCACCATCAGGAGGTCTAGTTTTCCTCCGGCACGCTCGGCGTTGGGAGCCACGAACATATTGGAGGCGGCCCAGGGGACATTCATGCCCCACACCGCAATGAATTCATCTTCAATAGTCTGTTTTCGACCTTCATGCTCAAACACAAGACGTCCAGGATAAGCGCGCAGGCGAGCAATCAGCAGCAGCGCGCAGATATCATCCCTCAGCGGCCCTAGCCAACGTAAACGATCTGAGGCGAGGTCGCTATCACTGATGAGTCCCCACGCTAGCGAGAGAATACCGTAGGATAGCTGCCCGTCTTGCTGGACCTGCAAAATATCTAAGGGCTGGGGGTGGCCCTTTGCGATCGCAAATCCTGCTGACATCACATCGTAGGGTTCACCCGCCTGCGCTAACAGAGACTGACAGAGGCCATTGCCTGTCCCTGCCGGAATGACGCCGATAGGTGTTTGAATCGCGGTTGCCGCGTCCGAGCGCTGCATCAGTCCATTAATCACATCGTGAACGGTACCATCACCGCCCACCACCACTAGACCATCGAACTCAGCTAGGTTTAGCGATTGGATCAATTGCCGCGTCTGGGAACCATTTTTAGACTCTGCCACCGTTACCTGAATTTGACTCGCTTCTAGCAGCGGGCGGACACGCTCAAAGAGTTGCAGTCCCCGCCTTTGCCCGCTAGTGGTGTTGAGGATCACGACTAGATGTTTCGCAGGGGTGCGGAGGAGTTGAGAAAATGCTGACAGCCATTGCGATCGCAAATCCTCTGAACAAGAGAACGTATAAGTCTCTATCACTCGTCGTCGCACCTGGGTCCATTGATGCCGACGCCGCAGTGGACAGGCCGTCACGATAAATTCCACGGCCTCTTTTGCTGGCGAAGGGGAGACATTCAGAATATCCGACAGATTGAGTGTTTGAGAGTGGTTCCCTTCCTGCCATGTAAACGTTTCAGAGGTCAGAGAAGCCGCTACAGTCTGGGAACGAGACCGAATTCCCGATGGACAGTAGATCAGATCTGCTTCTAAAATCAATTGTCTCAAGGGAACCGTCATGCCTTCTGCAGCTAACCAGTTGATTCAAGACTCATTTAACCTCATCTGGTTACTGTTGGGTCTGTTTGCCGCTGGCATCCTGGAAGCCTATCTCTGGCAGACTTCCCTTTTAGAGTGGGCTAATCACCCTATTCAGCGAGAATGGTTTGGTGAGAATAAACGCTGGCGCGGTCTTTTAAGCCTACCGCTGACGCATCTACTGGCTACATTTTGCTTCCAGGTATTGGAACACTACAGTCCGGTCGTGCCAGATGCCTGGATGAGCTTTGCTGACGTCAGT
This sequence comes from Acaryochloris thomasi RCC1774, assembly GCF_003231495.1. Lineage (NCBI taxonomy): Bacteria > Bacillati > Cyanobacteriota > Cyanophyceae > Acaryochloridales > Acaryochloridaceae > Acaryochloris > Acaryochloris thomasi. Next base: position 12,155 of record NZ_PQWO01000014.1, on the reverse strand, counting down.
ACCTTAGAATACGGGCTGCTGATCGGTTTTGCCTGTAACCTTGCTGAGCTACCCAACTCTTTTGTCAAACGGCGGCTACAGATTCCAGCCGGTGCTCAGAGTAGCCCTCTCTTTTTTATCTTTGACCACATCGACTCCAGTACCGGAATTTTGCTGCTTTGGTGGCTTTATTTTCACTTTCCGCTGCATTTGGTGATCACAGGATTTTTATTGAGTCCTCTGTTATTTATGGGAGCCACCTTCATTCGGATTCGGTTGGGTCTCAAGCAGGCGTGAGAACTTTGCTCACAGCCTACTAACCGAAGACTGATACAAAAAATGATGTGCCTGGTACGAGCAGCACACATCATTGGTGACGAATATACAAATTTTTTCTTTCGACTCCTACGAAGCAGCCACAGTCAATACGCCGTTCAGGACTATCCCCATCCCAAAGCAAAAACTCCAAATCAACATAATATTTTTAATATCGTGCTGATTGACATTTTGCCATCCCCAGATAAAGGTGTAGAGACCGCAAATAATTCCCAAAATCCCTAAACCCACACCTTCTGAGGGGAAAAGTTTTGTTAACACAATAATCCAACAAACAATTGAACCAATTGAGGTTGCAATCGCCAATATAGAAGCCACTAAAGCCACAACTCTTATCCCCCATCTCAAAACAAAATCTAGAGATAAAGGTATCACATAACTAACCGATACAAAATGCTAGAGAAAAACAGCAGCCGAACTAACCAGTAGATAACAAAGGCTACTAAGATAAAATTTGTAATTCCAAAGTCAACCTCTACATTTTCTAAACGATTCGCGAGAGAAAGCCTAGCAGTGTCAGTCAAAAAACTGGCTACCAATATCAGTAGAATAGCAGCCATCATGAGAGGGAAAAATGCATGAATGTTGACCGCATCATGCCAATGTCCGTGAGCGAGAGCCGCAACAGAGCGTGACAGACCACAGCCAGGGCAAGGTATATTCAAGCCATAGCGAAGTGGGCATTGCCAGCTTGGCAATCCTAATGACATCAGGGTCAGGTGAAGCATAGTGGCACCAGATACGGCGAGACAGGCAGGTCTATTTTTGAGTAGAGCTGATAGCGTAGGTGTAAAGAGAAGGCTTGAGTTCATTGCAATAGAGGTGTCCTTCAGCTTGACAGAAAATCCTGTAATCGTTGCTTGGCTCCGTAATATTAGAAGCGCTCACTGTGTGTGAATTTATCATGAACAGCGCCAATCTTACTTCTATAAGGGTCGAGTGCTTAGAAGTTCGGGCAAATCGTCTCAAAAGCTATTATCCCTGCATCTCAGCTTTGACATTTTTTGGAAGCATCACCAGCATCCACAGGGCAATGCCGAGCATTTGGTAAAGATGAAATAAGGTTGCGATCGCAACCCCCTGCACCAGCGGTACGCCAAATCGCGTCAAGGCAAAAATTAGCGCAGCCTCAAACGTCCCTACGTTAGCCACAGAAATGGGGATTGAAATGCCGACATTTAGAATAAATAGGCTCACCATCAACTGAGCGGGCGATAGCGGAAACCCTTGAGCGACACAGAGCACCTGCAAAAGCAGGCCTTCAGTAAACCAGTCTCCCAGCCCCATTGTGATGCCTTGGCCTAACTGCATCGGTACCTTGACGACGGCCAAACCCTTTTTGAAATCCGCCAGCCCACGCTGAATGCGCCCTGAACAGCGGCGGAGAACATAGATCAAGATTGCGATCGCAACCGCCGCCACCGGAATGCCCCACAGCAAATTATGGTCGAAATAGCGCCAGCTCCGTGCCAGTAACCCGAGCTGCAGGACCGCCAGTCCCGTTAGCCCCAGCAACATTAAGATATCCATCACCTTATCGACGAACACAATAGCCGTCGATTCCGCCGTCGCCATTTGCCGCCCCTGAGCATTCGCAGGCTGCCGGAGAACAGCCACCTTGACCGCATGTCCGGCCTGTCCTTGAATAAAATTTCCGACAAATTGCCCAGAGGTAAAAGATCGTGCCGCCTGCCGCCAGGAAACACCTACCGTTGGCGGGCAAAGTACCCAGAGGCGAGAGATCTGGAACGCGATTTGGACAAGGACAATGACTAGACCTGTCCCCAAAGAAGTAGGGCCAAACTGTCGGAGCGTTTCCAAAAAAGCTTCCCCATCGAAGCGCAAGCGATGCCAAGCAATCACAAACCCCACACCCAGCAATAGCAAAAACAGCAGGCGAAAGAATAGCCGCCTCGTTCCAGACTTAAACATTCTGAATCAGGAGATCACGTATAGATATTTCCTCAGAAAGAAATAGAGCCACTTTGCCAGGATTGATAAGCATCTTTGACCATTGCCAGCGGCTGATTATCGAGCATCGAGTCGCGATAGACACAGAGAATAGAGCAGCCCGACTCACAGCCCTTTCGCTCTTTAAACTGCGCCTGCAAATCTGCACGGGTGTAGTCCGTGATCGGCTTATTTAGGCGATTACGCTGTGAAGAGCAGTACTGCGTCAGTCCAAATTCATCAATATAGAGAAATCGAGATCCCGCACGGCAGATCCACTCTGGCTGCTGCCCCTGCAGTAATTGACGACCGTAATCATAATCTAGGCTCGTATGAGACGCACGATTGGCAAAGTGCTGGTCCCAGAGATTTATGTAGTCATCGCCCTGCACTTGAACTTGCCCCTGATCATTATGGATTAGCCCCACAGAGACATAGAAGCCAAAAGCCCGAATCTGGTTAACGGTCTCTGTAAACGTCTCTTTGGTCGCTTCACACATCACCACGTTGGCATGGACATCAAAGGTAGCAGACTCCTTGAGCAGCTCTAGCTTTGAGATCAGCTTATTCAGCGACTTCTGAATATAGTGGGTTGGGTCAGACTCCAGAGCATCAATACTGATCTGTAGATTGCTGAGGCCCGCTGTATTAAGCCGATCAATCAGCTCTTTCTTGAGCAAAAAACCATTGGTCGTCATCGAAACCTGGCTGTGACGACTGCCATACTCAATAATTTCCATCAGATCTGGGTGCATCAGCGGTTCACCCCCTAGCAAAGAAATATTGATCACGCCTAATCGATGAATGGCATCGATTCGATCTTTAAGGTCAGCGAGAGGAACAGGATCTGAGGTGTGGTCGTACTCTGTGCAATAGCCACAGCTCAAATTGCAGCGTCGCGTAATAATCAACTGGGCCTCTAAGGGCGTTTTGAAAACGAGAACATCAGTAATCGTTTTGAGGGGGCGTTTAATGCGCATGGGAAACCCACGATGACAGCAGACTCTTTGGCAGGAGACTTGAGCGTCGGCCTTCGGGTTTCCGATTCAAACCGGAGGCCCTCAATGACAGCGCCCCTTGGAGAACCTACAATCGTCAGCTCACCCTGCCCGAAGTCCATTGAATTCTACGGTATTTCTGGAGCTTAGAGCAGTACCCGGCTGAGTTAGGACAGCCCTTCTTCAGCACAGATAGATTGCAGTCATTTTTATGTCCTAATCAATACGTGTACTTCTATATCCGACGGTTTCAGACGTTCGCCGTGATGATTTAAATCTAGCAATCTTAAATATTCCTGAAATGTTACGGATTGCAACGGTATAATTAGTGACGGAGCGGCTGCAAGACAGCAGACGCGCCCATTGGCGTCGCGGAAGGATAGTTGAAATACATGCGAGTTGCGATCGCAGGGGGTGGCCTAGCTGGGCTAGCCTGTGCCAAGTATTTAGTTGATCATGGTCATACTCCTATCGTTTATGAGCGCCGGGATGTCTTAGGTGGCCTTGTCGCTGCCTGGAAAGATGAGGACGGCGACTGGTATGAGACGGGTTTACATATCTTTTTCGGTGCCTACCCGAATATGCTCCAGCTCTTTAAAGAGTTAGGCATTGAAGATCGGCTGCAGTGGAAAGAGCACACCATGATCTTCAACCAGCCAGACAAGCCAGGAACTTACTCTCGATTTGACTTCCCGAATGTAGCCGCACCCTGGAATGGCCTGGCGGCAATCGCCCGCAACAACGATATGCTCTCTTGGCCGGAGAAGGTGCGCTTAGGGGTCGGCTTAGTGCCCGCCATGATTAAGGGGCAATCCTACGCCGAAGAGATGGATAAGTACTCATGGACTGAATGGTGCGATCAACACGGCATCCCTGAGAACGTCACCAACCAACTCTTTTTAGCCGCCTCTAAATCTCTCAACTTTATTAATCCCGAAGAGATCACCGCCACCGTGATGTTCTCGGCTTTCTACCACTTCATGCAAGAGCAGCACGGCTCTCGCGTCGCCTTCTTAGATGGCTCACCCCCTGAACGCCTATGTCAACCCATCGTGGACTACATCACTGAACGCGGTGGTGAAATTCATTTGAATGCCCCTCTCAAGGAAATTCGTCTTAAAGAGGATGACTCCGTCAACAGCTTTTTGATGCGCGGTCTTGAGGGTGCTGAAGACTACGAAGTTTCTGCTGATGCCTACGTCTCTGCGATGGCCGTTGATCCGCTTAAGGTCATGCTGCCCGAACCCTGGCAGAAGCTAGACTATTTCAAAAAAATGCAGGGACTAGAAGGCGTACCGGTGATCAACATTCATCTGTGGTTTGACCGCAAGCTAACTGAGATTGATAATCTATTGTTCTCTCGGTCGCCTTTGTTAAGTGTCTACGCGGACATGAGCAATACCTGTCGTGAGTATGCCGATCCGAACAAATCTATGCTGGAGCTAGTTTTAGCCCCTGCAAAAGATTGGATTTCTAAGTCTGAAGATGAAATACTAGCCGCCACGATGGCAGAGCTTGAAAACCTCTTCCCTCAGCACTTTCAAGGTGACGACTCAGCCCAGCTACTAAAGCAGAAAATTGTGATTACGCCTCGGTCAGTCTATAAGGCTGTACCGGGTTCACAGCAGTGTCGTCCCGTGCAGACCACGCCAATCGCCAACTTCTTTTTGGCCGGAAGCTACACCATGCAGGAATACCTTGGCAGTATGGAGGGAGCGGTCCTTTCTGGTAAGCTGGCAGCACATGCGATCGCAAATAATCCCTCTGCCTCCGATAGTGGCAAATCTGCTCCATCATTGTCTCGCTCTCCGTCACTGACACATGCTACAACTGCCTGAAACGCCACGACGCCAGGTTAGCCAGGTCAAATCCCTGTCTTCCCTCGAAGATGCCTACGAGCAGTGTCGTCAGGTTACAGCAGACTATGCCAAAACCTTTTACCTCAGCACGCTGCTAATGACGCCCGAAAAGCGGCGGGGCATCTGGGCGATTTATGTCTGGTGTCGCCAGACAGATGAACTAATGGATGGTCCGCAAGCCGCTAATTCCACACCGGAAGAGCTGGCGGCCACATTGGATCAATGGCAAGAGCAGCTAGAATCCGTTTTTGCTGGTCACCCCATCCAAAGCGAAGATGTCGCCCTTCAGGATACTATCAAACGCTTTAATCTTGATATTCAGCCCTTTCAAGACATGATTGCAGGGCAACGAATGGATCTGCAGCGTAGCCGATATGACACCTTTGAGGAACTGCATCTCTACTGCTACCGAGTTGCCGGTACCGTAGGTTTGATGTCAGCTCCCGTCATGGGCATCGAACCCTTTTGCGATCGCCTGCAGCCACCCTGGGCCATCCCTGAGACAACACCGGGCAGCCCCATTGAAAAGGCCGTTGCTCTGGGTGTCGCCAATCAACTCACCAATATTCTGCGTGACGTGGGCGAAGACGCTCGGCGAGGTCGGATCTATCTCCCACTCGACGATCTAAAGCGCTTTGGCTATACCGAACAGGAACTCTTTGATGGCGTCATCAACGACCAGTGGCGTTCCTTGATGCAGTTTCAGATTGAGCGCGCACACCAGTTTTTCGCCCAAGCCGAAGACGGCATCCGATCACTGGAGAAAAATGCGCGTTGGCCAGTTTGGTCGGCACTCATCCTATATCGAAGGATCCTAGACGTCATTAAGCACAACCAGTACGACGTCTTCAGCAAACGGGCCTACGTTCCAAAGCGCCAGAAACTGCTTTCTTTACCCAAGGCCTGGGTCAAGTCTCTATGACGTTTCCAACCAGTCGTAGATCTTATTTAATTGCTCAAGCGTAATCAGGCCATACTGCCACAGCACAATAGGCAACGGACCAGGATCCTGCTCTAGGTGTCGTAAAGCAAGGCCAATAGAATCGCTAGGCAAAGAAAGTTCTTCTTTCAAAAAGCACAGCAACCTGTTTTGAGTGTTTTGTCTCATATCTGCCATCCCCCAGCGTATTAATCCTGCCGCTCTACCAATAAAATTTGACTCAAAAAAATCGTTCCTATCCAAGATCCATCGTCATCACCAACCCCACATCCTTGGTGGAGCAGCAGATAGGACGAAGCACGAACTAAAATACAACGCTAGCTACGTCAAAACGTTGCTCTTAGAAGCAGCCTGTTTCCCCCGAGTTGTGGCAATTTGCCAACAACAGATCTGCGTCTAGACTAGAGTTGTCAGTGGAGCATAGCATACTTAGATCAAAAGTGAGTCAGATTATTGTATAACTTTCTGTTTATTTAATCCGATATCAGCAAGCTCCGAAAACAAACGTTCAGACAAGCATTTTTACACTTAAAGGATGGACACACCCCGACTCGAACGGGGGACCCCCACGATGTCAACGTGGTGCTCTAACCAACTGAGCTATGCGTCCTCAGGCTCTCAAGCTATCACAGGTGTAACATACGTTGCAAATAAATTCGGTAGGCTCTTTTGGGTGAGGCTTTCATTAACCTTAGGTGGAGATCGGAACGCCTTATCTCTCATGCGTCACCGGCTTATAGAGGCGTAGAACCAGAGGTTGCCGACAGTGGTTTCTCGACTTCAGAGAGCGATATTAGACGCGCGCTGACGCTGGCAAACTGCGGCAAAATTTCATGCATGAAGGTTTTGGCAGCCTTAGAACGATAGCGATTGGGGTTAATGATGAGCGAAAGAACCCGCTTCACTACGACACCTTCAATAGCGACCTGCTTGAAGAGCCCCAGGTCAAGCTCTTTTTCAATGGCTGATATCGAGACAAAAGCGGCCCCTAGCCCCGACTGCACAGCATTTTTAATCGCTTCAATAGAGTTAAGCTCCATTTCTAGCTTGAGACGACGGGGGTCAATATCGCCCCGCACCAAAATCTGATCAATCACCTTACGAATGGTTGATTGAGCATCAAGGGCAATAAAGTTGAGCTTATATAAATCTTCTCGATGTACAATCTCTCGCCGAGCAAAGGGATGGGAGACGGGCAAAATCAAGGCCAGCTCATCTTCAGCATAGGGCGAGATCTCAAGAGATTCCTGGAGTTCTGGGGGAACTTCTCCGCCGATAATGGCGAGATCAACTTGTCCGTTGACAACGCTCCAGCAAGTGCGGCGGGTGGAATGTACATGAAGCTGAACAGCAACCTCAGGATATTCTTTGCGAAACAGACCAATAAGACGCGGCATGAGATAGGTGCCGGTGGTTTGGCTAGCTCCAATAATGAGGGTTCCGCCCTGAAGATTTTGCAGATCATCAATAGCTCGGCAGGTCTCTTGGCACAGGGCGAGAATACGATCGCCATAGTTGAGTAGCAGATGCCCAGCTTCAGTTAGCTGAGCGCGACGTCCGCCTCGATCAAAAAGTGGAACATCAAGCTGGCGCTCCAGGTTTTGGACCTGCAGGCTCACGGCGGGTTGAGAGACATACAAGCTGTCGGCGGCCCGCTTAAAACTCCCTTCTGCTGCGATCGCTTTGAGAATACGGAGCTGATCGAGCGTAAACGGAAGGTCAGACATATTGGGTTTAGACCTGACAAGCAACGATAAATCAAGCGCAGTTGCGACAGGACTTTTCGTGAGTCTCGCCGCATTGCAAGTGTACCCTGAGGCGATCACATCTGTCCTGTCGCGGGATCGCCTGACCTCGCGGGATTTTAATAGGAGCCTATCCTACAACCGTGCATGACGACTTAAGCAATCATCCGTAGACTGATATCGAGCCAGGGGGCTTGGGTAATCGGGGCGCTCGTCGAAATGTAGTCAACCCCTGTTTCAGCGGCAGCCCGAATCGTGTCTAAGGTGATGTTGCCAGAAGCTTCAATTTTGATTGTGGTGCTGCAGGCTCGAATCATTCCAACAGCCTTCTGCATCTGAGCTGGGAGCATATTGTCGAGCATAATGATATCCACGTCATGCTCTAGGGCTTCTGTCACCTGCTCTAACGTTTCAGTCTCCACCTCAACGGCAAGGGGATACGGAATCTGGGTGCGGACCTGATCAATGGCGGCACCAATGCCACCTGCCGCCTGAATATGGTTGTCTTTGAGCATCACGGCATCGTCGAGGCCCAGACGATGGTTTTTGGCTCCTCCGATTCTCGTGGCGTATTTTTCTAGCAATCTGAGGCCAGGGGTAGTTTTACGAGTATCGACGAGTTGCGTGGGTAGGGTTGCGATCGCATCTCCATATTGCTTTGTCAAAGTCGCAATCCCACTCAGCCGCATGATCAGATTGAGAGCCACTCGTTCCCCTGTTAATAGCGGCGCCATCGGCCCCTGAAGCTCAGCCACAACCGTGCCTGCGGCGCACCATTCTCCCTCTGCCACCAACGGCATCAGCTTTATGTGGCCATCAAGAAGAGAAAATACCCTTTGCACTAGAGGAAGACCCGCCACACATCCTGCCTGCTTAAATAGAAGCTTTGCCTGCCCCTGCTCCGATAGACCCAGGGCCTGAGTGGTCAAATCTCCTCGACCGATATCTTCTTGCAGCCAGCGGGTGAGCATCGGATCAAGAATGATCCATGCCGGTAGAGTCGCAGGAACAGAACTGTCCATAGGTTAATGAGTATCGGTTGGCGTTAGGGTCAGCAAGGGCGTGAGGTCGAGATGCTCCGCAATGGCATCCGTTACCTGATCGAACATCTGATTGCGCTGTTCTTCATAGTCAGGCACATCCGTCGGCAAAGAATAAAGATCGCGTCGGCACCGAATTTGATTGAGCCAAGATCGCCGCCAAGCCCCATTATCCAACAGGCCGTGCAGATAAGTGCCGAGCGTCAGACGTTCTAAGCTGACGACGCCCAAAGTCGGATCGTCAAATAAAGGCTGAACAATACTGGAATCAAGTATCTGCGTTTGGCCCTGATGAATTTCGTAACCGTGAATCGGCCGTTCCGCCGACGGAGCCTCAAATTGGGCCGGTAGAGAACAACTCAGAACCTGTCGTTGCTGGGTTATCTTCGCCATCGTCATCTCCGTTCGTAGCGGCAACAGCCCAAGACCTGGAAATTCTCCTTCCTGGCCCTCTTCGCCGGTCGTGTCAATCAAGACCTGCCCCAGCATCTGCAGACCTCCACAGATGCCCAACACCATGCCACCCGCCGCGCTGTAAGCCTGAATCTGAGCAGCCATCCCAGATGATTGCAGCACCTGCAGATCGGCAATGGTCGTTTTTGACCCGGGCAAAATTACCGCATCAGGCGTTCCCAAAAGCTCAGAGGGATCTACAAATCGCAAGTTGACGCTGGCTTCAGACTCTAACGGATCAAAGTCCGTAAAGTTAGCCACTCGCGGGAGCCGAATGACGACAATGGTAATCTCAGCCTCTGGCTTTGTTGCACGACGGTCAAAAAGGCTCAGCGAGTCCTCTGCAGGCAGCGTTTGGGGTAGCCAGGGAATCACGCCCACCACAGGGATTCCCGTGCGATCCTCCAGCCACGTCACCCCCGACTCTAGCAAGGAGCGCTGCCCCCGGAATTTGTTGATCACAATGCCGCGCACCAGCGCCCGTTCATCTGGCTCCAGTAGCGCTAGCGTTCCGACGACATGGGCAAAAACACCGCCTCGGTCAATGTCTGCCACCAACAGCGTTGGAGCCTGTAGATGCTTGGCCACACGCATATTCGTCAAATCACGATGCTTAAGATTAATTTCTGCGGGACTTCCGGCTCCTTCACAAACGATCCAGTCAAAGTCCTGCTGCAGTCGCTCCAGCGCCCCGGTAATCGCCTGCCAGCCACGGTCAAAATAATCTCGGTAGTAGTCTGCCGCCTGGACTCGGCCCACCACCTTCCCCTGCAGCACCACTTGAGAAGTCATATCTCCTTGGGGCTTGAGCAAAATAGGATTCATATCCACCTGAGGCTCGACGCCAGCGGCCCAAGCCTGGACGGCTTGAGCATGTCCCATCTCCTCTCCGGCGGCAGTTACGTAGGCGTTGAGGGCCATGTTTTGCCCTTTAAAGGGAGTCACCCGCTTGCCCTGACGCTTCAGCAATCGACAAATGACAGCGGTGAGTAGCGATTTCCCAGCATGGGAGGTGGTTCCCACCACCATGATTGCGCCCATCTACACCGGCCACCGCACCCAGCGGCTGCAGAGATTACGCCAATAGTCCGCAAGGGAAGGGCGCGGGATATTCTGCTGCTGCCAGAGCTGCAGGAGCTGCTGACCTAGGGGCGTCAACCGAAAGCTATCTGTCAAACCTTGACCGTCAACCTCACGCCGCAGAAGCCCCACATCAATGAGCCACGTCAACAGGCCCTCTACTTTCTGCTCTGATAGGGAGCGACGGGTGTAGCGATGCGTGATGCCCTGCTGTCCGGCAATCTCAGCGAGGGAAATACTTTGCGATCGCATCGCTTTAAACAGCTCTACATCAAACGGACTACAGGCCACAGCCCTTACCGCTCGCGTCATCGTTGCTCGGGGATAATCCATGAAAGGTTGCGAATTGTTAACCTACTTCTACTCTAGTCTGATTAGACCGCTCTTGTCACAGCGGCTCAAGATCAAGCCTTCAAGTGATATGGGGCACAGTTTCACATTGAACAATGCCGCACAATAGAGAGTGCCATCTGATGGGATGTTGGCTAAAATCAAATCGACGTAAAATCACGCCTCATCTTTGCCATGCGGTGCGGGGGGTTTAAGCCCCCATTATTTAACTGAGGAGTGACCGAGTGCTGTGTAATTCTTGTCTGCGCCAACCAGCTTGTCTGACCAATAAACTAGCGAGTCGCGATCGCAACCTAAAATCGATGCTGCAGCGTCTAGAACATTGTGAGCTTCGTATTGTTCGTTCTGTGACCAAAGAGAGTAAGTTGACTCAACTGCTCCGCCGTCTGCGCAATTATCAAACTCAAGCGTTCCATCTACTTTTTGCCACCAAACAGCCCAAATAACCCCTTACGCCCTGAGGCTTGCTGAGCACTTTGAGAGCTGGTGCCCTGGGCCGCCTTCTCCAGCTTGGCAATTTTCTCCATGCCTTTAAGCGCATCAATATCGCCAGGCTCCAGCTTCAAAGCCTGCCGGAAATGAATCTTAGCCATTTTTGTCTGCTTCTGTTTGAGATAGATGCTGCCCAGCAAACTTTGGCACTGACTATTTTTAGGATCCAATTTTAAGCCATCGCGTAACTCCTGAATCGCCTGTTGAAAGCGATTCTTCGCCATCAACTCCTCAGCACGGCGCACATATTGACTCACAAAAGAATCGACCGGGGGCTTACTGGGAGCCGGAGCAGCCTGCGGCGACGTCACCGCCGTCTTGGGCGAAGAGGGTGGTGGCTGTGGCACCGGTTCTGGAGCAGATGTCTGGACGGTCTGGGAGGTAGCAAACTTTTGCTGTGGCGCACTCGCCATACTCTCTTGACGAATCAAATAGGCAAGATTCAACTCGCTTAACTGCTCAACAACAGCTTGAACATGATCTAACGTCTGGTATTGCCCCTCTGCCAGCTCAGCAACCATTTCCTTGTACAAAACACCAACATCATTGGCTTTGAGCAGTTCCTTTGCTTTAACCGTGTGCATCTGCTGGTTTTGCTCCATCGTGACTCGCTGACTCACGAGCCGCACCAACAGGCGATACTCTTCCCGCTCTTTATCTTGCGAAAGCGTCTCGTAGGCCGGATTGACTAGCTTAGAAAGCAACTGACTCGCCTGTGCGACGTCTGCTCCCTGTCCACGAGCATCTGGGTGCAGACTGCGGGCGATTTTTAGATATCGTTTCCGAATTTCGCTAGCAGATGCATCTAGGGCGTGTCATCAATTAACTTGACGTATCTACATTAATCTTTCATCTTAAAGACTCTTCTACTGTGAGGAGCTTTGAGATGCCCCGACGATATGCTCTGCGCGATGATCAATGGGAGCAGATAG